>NVSM01000013.1 GCA_002401225.1 bacterium | reverse complement strand
CTTTGATTCGGGTGCGTGTGGTCATTGAGGGGTGATCTTTCATGGGCATTAGAAACGGGCTCGAAGCCCGTTCTACTGGGGAAGTGAGCGTATGTTGGCGAGTTCGTTGTCAATAAGTACTTGGGTATCGGTATCGTGAACCTTCGAGCCGAGCTCTTCGAGGAGTTCGATGGCGCCGACAGGATCACTGAGGTCATGGGCTTGGATTCTAGCGAGGAGTATCGTGATGATATTGCGTTCGGAGTCATTAGGATACGCATCGAGCAAACGCCCGAACGCATTGGCGGCTTCTTCGCGTTGGTTCGATTGATAGAGGTGATTGGCGATCTGGTATTGCGCATCGCGATGCATGGTGAGTGCTTTGTCGCTCTCGGGGAACTTGGCGAGGAGTTCGCCACGCGACGAGACTTTATAGTGGCGATAGATCGCGAGGACATGATCGTGGATAGCAGCTTTGCCGACTTCGAGTTGGAAGGCGATTTGTTTTTCGGAATCGCCTGCGATCAGGCGATCGAGAACTTGCAATCGGCGGTTGGTGAGCGAACTGAGCGATGGCTCATCGGCGGCGGCAAGATAGGTCCCGATCTCGTTGTTGATGGTCATATGGATAAGCGAGATGATGCCCTGTTCGCGTGGGGTGAAGTCGCGCGAGCCTACGCCTTTGTGCAGCCAGAGGGTTGTGCATCGTCCAGGAATATTGGTTGGGCAGATGGAGATGATGTAGTCATCGATGCCACACTCGCGATGGATTTCGTTGTAGGTGTGCGAACGATACCAAGTGTTTTTTCCCCAGATTTGATTTCGGGAGAGGACCATTGTTTGGCCGGAGAATTTGGAGAGGTACGGATATTCGGGTGTGCGTTCGACGGGGATCGATTGGGCGTATTCTCGCCAGCGGGTTTCTGCCTCGTCGGAGRTCCATCCTGCACGGTGAATGCCCAGGAAGTTGGGTTCGGAGTCGCCGGTCATGCCGAAGTTTTCGATCTCGGAGTTGATGATGACTTGTGCGCCGACGAACTCGCGGAGGGTGGCGAGGAGATTGTCTCGCCAAGCGTCAACGCTGGCACCAAGATCGCGGCATTGGCCTGCGATTTGGTGGCATTGGTGAACATCTTTTGCGGACAGATCGGCGAACATTGGGAATCTCCATCGGAGCCTTGGGATGGCTCGTTGATGGTGAGTGTACCAGAAATCTGCTCAGAATCACAGGATGATCTTTGGGTACTTTGGGGCGAAGTATGGTTATCGGTTGAGCCTTGGGGGCCGTTCGTTGATGTGCGAGCCGGAGAACTTGGCGTTTGTAGCGTTTTCATCGAGTGCGGGGACCGAGCCGTCGGTGTTGACGATGTAGCCGAGATCTTCGAGGGAGGTTGTTTCAACATGGCCATCGCAGAAGGCGGCGTTGGTTTTTTCTCGATGGCGAGCATCGGGAGCCGAGCGGTGTTCGGGGAATCTATTTCGTCGATCGGCGTAATCGGTGTTGTCGGACATCAAGGGTGGATCGAGGGCGTACCCATGACCACCCATAGCGTAGAGGTTTGCGTCTCGGGAGCCGTCGTTTCTGTTTTGGGTTCGGAGTGTTTCGGCTTTGCCCGCAGCAGTGCCCATCGAATCGGCAAACATGACGGTAGAAGAAGCGTTGATGGAGGATGCACGGACAGGAAAATTGATCAGGCCTCCGGATTCGGCATCGTTGATAAAGCGGGCATTGCCGAGGAAAAGATGGTTGTAGCCATAGGCGTAGTTGCGGGTGTTGTTCCATTCGGGAACGGTTGGGCAGAGGAAGATCTCAGAACCATCAACAGTGCGGGTATGTTCGTCGGCTTGCTCGATGCTGGGATTGGTGAAGGCATCGAAGCCGGCTGCTGCTCCGATGACGGCGAACCATCGGGGGCGGTATTGGGAGCCGTTGCCCAAGGAATAGACATTGCGGGATTCATCGGTGTATCTTCCAGGCTGGGCGGGGACGGAGATATCTCTGTTGGTGTCGGCGTAGAGCTGCCAACCTGTCGCGATTTGTCGCATGTGGGTGCTACAGATGAGGGATGTTGCGGTTTGCTTTGCTCCAGCGAGTGCGGGGAGCAGGATGCCAATCAGCACCGCGATGATGGCAATCACGACCAACAACTCGATGAGCGTGAAGGCATATCTCTTCTGAGAGATTCTGGTTATTCCGATCGTACGATCCATAGGTCACATTGTTCGCATTCAAAGAGGCGATCGTTGCATAAACATGGCAAGTCGAGTACACATGAGCGGCTCACTATGCCGATTCAGTGTATGGTGCCCTGTGCTCAGAGCGTGATCGGACCTTCGGGCATTGGTATATTGGAGGCTGCGTGAAGCATTTTCGGGACATTTTGAAGGGCTCAGGGACGACCTTTTCGTTCGAGTTTTTTCCACCTAAATCCGCTACTGGTGCCGAGAAGTTGTTCGATCATATCGTGAAGCTCGAACACCTCGGCCCGGCGTTTGTGAGCGTCACCTATGGTGCCGGCGGATCGACCCGCCAACTCACACGCGATTTGGTTCACAAAGTGCGTGAAAAAACCGGAATCGTGACGGTCCCCCACCTCACCTGTGTGAATCATTCTGAAGATGAAATTCGAACAATAGTTGAGGGATATGCCCAGCGAGGGATTCAGAGTATTCTCGCGCTGCGTGGCGATGCGCCTGCTGATGAGATGCATGACTGGGGGAGTGATCGGTTTTCGAATGCGTCGGAACTGGTGTACTTTATCCGAGAAATCAGTGATCAATACAAAGGCAAAAACGACTTCCCTGGATTCGGTATCGGTGTTGCAGGTTTCCCTGAGGGACATCCGGGCACGCCGAATCGACTCAATGAGATGGACTATCTCAAGGCGAAGGTCGACGCAGGCGCGGACTACATCATCACCCAGATGTTCTTTGATAACCGTGATCTGTATGACTTCCGGGATCGGTGTGAGATGTCGGGGATTCGGATTCCGATTATCTCAGGGATCATGCCGATCCAATCGGTGTCAGGAATGAAGCGGATGTCAGAGCTTGCCCAAGGCATGCGGTTCCCCGCGCCATTGATGCGGATGGTTCGACGGACCGATGGCTCGAACGATGCAATTCGGCGGGTCGGATTGCATTGGGCGACGGAACAATGCCGAGACCTGCTCGACCATCGCGTCGCGGGGATTCATTTCTATACGCTCAATACTTCGAGTGCAACGCTTGAGATTTATAAAACGCTCGGCGCCGAGAACTCGGATCAGCTTGGCAATGGTGCAATGCTGGATTTTTAGTGCTTGTTTAACGCAGCCTGAATCAACCGATCAAACAATCCTTGACCAAGCTTTGAATCTGTCGTGCGCTCAGGATGCCATTGCACCGCGAGCATGAAGGCACGATTCGGATCATCGAACGCCTCGATGACGCCATCGGGCGAGGTCGCAAGGACTCGGAAGTTTGCCGGATCGCTGACTGCTTGTCGATGCCCAGACCAGATAGTGCCTGATGGGAGAATGGATTTATTAGTAGATTCGATTGTGTGTTCGTTGTCCCAGTGTAAGGCGTGGGTTGCGATGGTGTCTGGGAGGTGTTGGTTGAGGGTGCCGCCTCGGCAGAGAGCAAGCATTTGCATTCCGAGGCAGATGGCGAGGACTGGGATATCTGGATGGTTGTCGAGTTGTTCGATGAGCTGGGTCTCGAAAGATTGGCGTGCTTCAATGACAGGTGTCGATTTATGATGGGTTGGGTGCCCGAATGGTTCGGTTGTGGGATCGTCACCGCCGGAGAGGATGAAGGCGTCGAAATGCCCGATGAGATCGGTTGCGTTGGCTGGGATTGGTGGGAGGATGACGGGGATACCTCCCGCTTGGTGAACAGCTTGGGCATAGGTCATGGTGAGATAGGCGGTTGGGCGATCTTTTCGGATCATGAGATCCGAAGTAATGGCGATGAGCGGACGAGATTGTGGGGTTGATTCATTCATGATTCTTGTCTTTGTCGGCATAGTCTGGGGCATGCGTCCACCATCTGACGATAGGATAGAGACATGTCGATACGCACACTTTGTATTTGGATTATTGTCGCTGGCATTCTTGGAGCTGGCGTGATCACAGTTCGGGCTCGTCAGGCGAAGGCTGCGGCGATGGTTCCAGTATCAACCATGCGTACCTTTGGCTTTGATCCTGCACATATTGATGGACTTGTTCGGATTGTTGATGGAAAACGAGAGATCCTTGAGCGAGATCCTGAGACTCCCGATCGATGGATGATCCATTATACTCTTGGCGGGCTGGACCGGGCATGGGGTGTTGAATCGATCAAGGCTCGCAGTGGGATTCGAGCGTTGGCAACCGCTCAGATTCAGCTCTCAGATGTAGATCTTGTCTCGGAAGAAGGGGGCGAGCTTGAGATTCGCCAGCAAGATGGAAGTTGGATTCKGGTGGTCTTTGATTCTGAATCTGCTGGTGGATATACCGGGGTTCGTGTTGAGGAGCGAGGGCAAGATGGGATTGCGACCAAACGATGGTTTGGGCGTGCTGATCGATCAATTGTAGAAACCTTTGTTCACAACGGGATGATGGGGTGGCGATCGCGTCGGCTGTTTGATCTCTCGAACTCTGGTGTACGCTCTGTAGAACTCGAAGCTGGCGGTGCGAAAGTTGTGCTTGCTCGAACAAGAACCGGATGGGTGATCGAAGAGCCTTATGCTGTTCATGGTGATCGGGAGACTATTGAAGATTTGGTGAAGGTGTTGATCTCACTTCAGGCAAGTGCGTTTATTGATGATGATCAAGATGCAGCAACAAGCGGGTTTGAGACGCCGATTGCGACGGTTAAAATGGGAGCTGGGGAATCATTTGTAACGCTGGTGATTGGGAGCCGTGCGGATGTTGGTGGATCGTTGGTATATGCGAAGATTCTCAATGCTGATGATACTGCGATAGTGACCCTTAAGAGCGATCAACTCGCCAAGCTGACATCATCGGCGCAGGCCTATATGAGCAAGACACCGAGTCCGGTGGGGACAGCCGCAATCGAGACCGTGCGGATCAATGGACGCGATAGCGTTGCTCGGCTTAGCGCGACGCGATCTGTTGGGGAATGGATGATCGGGGATGCGAAGGCTGATAGTCTCAATGGTGAAGCTATTGATCGGTTGGTTCGTGTTTTAACGCGTGATGAGGCTCAGATAGTCCAGGTGTTCGAAGCTGATATCGATGCGAATATTTTTGGTTCTGTAGAACTCATTGATGCCGATGGCATGGTGTTGGATCGGTTTGATCTTGCGATTGATTCTACTGATGCTGGGATGCGAACATTGATCATGCGGGCATTGGATAACAACCACCAGGCTGTATGGGTCTTTGAGACTGCGGATGCGGTTGCGACTGGGGCTTGGCTGACTGCGGTGGCGAGCAAGCGTCGGCCCTAGTTTTTAGATCAGTTTTTTGATCAAACTGATTATGAATGAACAGGTGCGTTTTGTGCGATATCGTTGCGGAACTGCATGCCTTTGAAGTGAATTTCATCTGCTGCTTTGTAGGCGAGATCTCTGGCTTGCTCGATGGTATCGGCGAGTGCGGTGATTGAAAGCACACGCCCGCCAGAGGTCACGAGGAAACCGTTTTCCATAAGTTTAGTGCCCGCATGGAAGACACGAACGCCTTCGATTGCTTCCGCATCTTCGACGCCGGTAATCACATCGCCAAACTCAGGATTTTGGGGATATCCAGCTGAGGCAAGTACAACACAGACGGACGCCTTGGGGGAGAACTTCACATCAACTTGATCGAGCGTGCCTTGGGCGGTTGCCCAGAGGAGTTCGAGCAGGTCTGACTCAAGACGGGTAACGAGTGGTTGGCATTCGGGATCACCGAAGCGGACATTGAACTCAAGAACCTTTGGTCCTGCGGGAGTGAGCATGATCCCGGCGTAGAGCACGCCTTTGAAATCGATTTCATCACGGCGAAGAACATCTGCGATCGGGACGAACACTTCAGACTCGATCTGCTGCATTGTTTTTTCGTCAATGGTATTGGCCGGGCAGAAGGCACCCATGCCGCCGGTGTTTGGGCCTTGGTCTCCATCGGCCAATCGTTTGTGATCTTGGCATGGTGGAAGGACGAGAATATTGTGCCCGTCAAAGAGTGCGAGAACTGAAACTTCGGTGCCGTTGAGTTTTTGCTCGACGAGAACTTTCTTACCAGCGTCGCCAAAGATTCGTTTTTCCATCATATCGCGTGCAGCTTTGATGCCTTCAGCGTTTGTTGATGGAACGATGACGCCTTTGCCTTTGGCGAGTCCTGTCGCTTTGATGACGAATACATCGTCGCGGGTATTGAGGTATTCTTCGAGATGGTTGAAGTGGGTGAAAACCTTGCCCTCTGCTGCGGGTACGGAGGCGGCTTTCATCATTTGTTTCGCATACGCCTTATCAGCTTCGAGCATTGCGCCCTTTGCACCTGGACCGAAAACGAGCCGAGGCGAGCCGTCGGCTTTTTTACGCAGGGTGTCTGCCCATCCCTGAGCTAATGGTTCTTCTGGGCCAATGACAATGAGACCGATATTTACTCGATCGCAGAACTGGACCAATCGGTAGAGTTCTTTGCCGCTGGCAGGCACATCGATAGGCTGGGCGAGCGTGGCGATCCCAGGGTTTTCCATGTGGGTTGCGTAGAGGGTTCCCATGCGTGGGGAGTCGGTCAAGCCGAGAGCGAGGGCGTGTTCGCGGGCTCCGCCACCGATGAGGAGTACATTGATCGATTCTGGGATATTCATGTGCGATGATAGACTCGTCGAGAGCGGATTGAACCTTGAAAATGACATGAAAAAGCCCGGAGATTGCTCTCCGGGCTCAAAGGGTTCTATAGATTTTTAACCTATTGGATTATGGGCACCCTGCATCGAAGAGATTGAGGAATGCCGAGACATCAAAGAAGTTATATTGCCCATCGCCATTGAAATCCACTGCTGGATCTTGAGCGTTGAATGCAACGAGGAATGCTGAAACATCGAAGAAGTTGAGTGTGCCATCGCCGTTGATATCCGCCGGGCAGTTGCTTGGGGCTTGGTAGGTTGAGAGATCAGACATGAAGAAGTCTGGATCTTGCCCATTGCCTGCTGAGATACCACAGATTGCATCGCCCGAGTCAATGTTTTCCCATGACAGAACAATCGTGCCATCGAAGTGGAGTTCGATCTGCATGGTGTTGTTGTTTGTATTGGAATATTCGGTGACCTGGTCATAGCTGATGATCATGCGGTCTGCGAGCTGCTGCTGATAGACGGTGCCTGAACTCGATGGGTTGAGGTCATCGAAGAGGATCGAGACACGAGCGGTATCGAAGTGATCGGAAAGGGATTCGGTGTAGTCGGTATCGGAAGAGCCGAAGGTGACATAGCCGTTGGAACCGACATAGAACGATCCATATGCTTGGCCGTAGATGAGGACCGTGTTTCCATCGGAGATGTTGATCAAATCAGAATCATCATCGCTCAAAGAAACAATGGAACCATCAGTCGGTTCAAATGGAAGCACGCCGCCAGCGAGTGGCTCGATGGTTGCGGTGTAGCCTTCTGCGGTGCCGCTTGGTGTAAGTGTCAGGGTGAGTCCTTCGAGATCGAGCCCGCTTCCAAACTGCTCGGTGAAGAAATCTGGGACATCTGGGGTGGTGAAGGTATAGCCTGCACCGCCGTTATCGTCGGTGGACATATTGCCGGCTTGATCTTGGGCTTGAACGGTGAAGACATAGGTTGTCTGGTCGATCAAGCCGGTGATATTGAGTGCTTGGGTGGACATGAATGAGTTGGCACTGACGGAGTCGTTGAGCGAGAAGATGCTTGTGCCGTAGTTCACGATGACGCTTGCAGCTTCATCGAGATCAATATTGACCGTTGCCGCCCGAGGCTCGACATTTGTTACTGTGACATTTTGAACAACTGGTGCCACGCAGTCGATGGTGGCTGCCGCCATGACAAGCACATTGGTGCCGCCGCTGCCGTTGTCTGCATCGATGTAGCTGACGGTGAGTGAATCACCCTCGTTAACATGGATGAAGGCTGCGGGATTAGATTCTGAGAATGTGAACGACGCGGTGAATGTTGCTGATTCAGCCGCGGTTTCGGTCAATGTGAGTGTCAGTGGGCCGAGATGGTTTGAATCGGCATCGATGAGTACATCAACGGTTTCGATGAGCAGATCTGAAGTGTTGAGATCACAATCGACCACCTTGACGGTTGTTGCACCATCGCATGAGAAGATGTTTCCGCCGAGGGAAACGATTCCTGCTGACGAGCAGTTGATGAGTGTGCTCGAGGTCACAAGCCCGAAGGTTTGTGATGGGCCGACGGGGATGTTGAATCCTCTGACTTCAACGGTGTATGCGCCCGGGATCGGGTTCATGATCGAGACTTGCTCGATGTTGTTGAGGTGATCAGCAACCGATTGAACCGCCCCACCGTTTGGATTGGCTGGGTCGAGTGTCCATGGGAGGACGACATYGCCGTTGGGGTCGATGATGCGGAGATCAAGGTCGTTGACGAGCGCGTTGGTGACTGCGGGTGCAGCTGGTGCGTCGTCCCATGCGATGGTTACTTTGAGTTCTGATTCGCCAGCACCAACGATGATGATTCCTGCGTAGGTGCCGCCTTGGGAGACTTCTGACTCGATGATATTCTCAGCGATGACGGTGTCGATCGCTGCGATTCCTCGGATTGAGCCGTAGCCGTACTTGTAATCTGGACCGGTGTTCCCTCTGTCTTCAGCCGTGTTGGCGAACAGGGCTTTGAGGGTGGCGTTCATGAGATCATCACGATCTGGGAAGGTGATGCGGTATTGTTCGAGGATGAGTGCAGCTACGCCGGTGACTGTTGGTGAAGCCATCGAGGTGCCACATTTGACATTGTACCCGCCGGAAGAGCTGGTTGATGTCACGCCACCATCGCCGCCACTCTGGCAGCCGGGCGCGGAGATATCTGGCTTGATTCGGCCATCATCTGTTGGTCCCCATGAGGAGAACGAGCTGGTGAAATCAGTGTCGGAATCGACCGAACCAACGGTGATGTGGTTCTTTGCACAGGCTGGCGGTGCGGTCGAGAAGAACTCGCCAAAGTTGCCGTTGTCATCGCCTTGGCATCGCCCAGACTGGCGTTCGTTGCCGTTGGCCCAGACGATACGGAACGGGCCATCGATCGAGCCTTTGGCGATGGAATCGATGAGTGCGCTGGTGACATTGTAGTTGCCGGTCCAATCGCAGGGGTATCCGTTTGGCGCGGTGTTGGTGCCGATGGAGTTGTTTGAGATATCGGCGTTGTGTGTGATAATGGCAGACTGGTAGTCGGCTTCCATATCACCCGGATCGGTATAGAGGAAGCCTTCGGTGAGCCCGCCATCTTGTTCGAACCCGAAGGAGATGAAATCTACGCCTGGGGCCATGCCTCGGTTGTTGATATTACCTGTGCCATCGCCGCCGATGGTGCCGCCGACATGGGTGGCGTGATCAGAAATACCTGCGGTATCTGTGGCACCGATCGTGAGGCGTGAGCCAAAGTCGTTATGCTGGAACATTTTTCCGCCGTCGTAGACGAGAACGGTGACGCCAGAGCCATCGAGCGAATAGGGCAGTGAGTTGAGTGTGTCTGCMCCGACCAAGGCACGGTTCGAACTGTTGAGGTCTTGCATCGCTGGGAGCGGCGGCTCTACCCACATGACAGCATCATCGGCAGCGAGTTGTTTGATCTGATCAGCTTTGATTGCGATGACGATCGAGTTGACCGATTTGATATGCGAGAGGACTTGGCCGTTGAAATCTTGGGCCAAGCGAGCGGACTCGACGAGGCGATCTGCATCGGTGTGGAACATAACGATGACGGCGACCGATGGGTCGAGGCCTTTGGCATTGAGTTCGTCAATGCTCATGACTCCGGCATCGCTGAGTTCGCGCAGGGCTTGATGTTTTCTCACATCATCTTGCGAGAGCATCCAAGGATGGATGAGATCGCTTTGGAGATCACGATGGAGTTTGTGGGTTGGGTTGATTTGGCTGATCGATGCGAGTGCTGATCGTGAGAGCATCTTTGCATTGGAATCTTGATCGAGGGTAGCGAGGAAGCTTGTTGACCCGAGCGAGGTGGTGAGATGAAGACCCGCAGCTGCGAGTTGGGCACGCTGTGCTTGGGTGACTTGGTATTCGAGATGCACCAATACGCGTGATTGGTTCGGACGAGCCGAGAGTGCAGCGATTGATTCGTTGAGCTGGGTGGCACTCATCGAACGAACTGTTTCGTTTTGCCCAGAACTCCACTTGAGCGTGGTTGTTGTCGGCGTCGTCGCGGTTTGTGCATTGAGCGCGGATGCCATGCCTGCTGATGTAGCGAGTGCGATAGCAAGGCGCACGGAATTTCGTGTGCGTGATCCTGAATTCATTTTGATCTCAACTCCGGTTGGTGATTATTCGTGGGAGGGTGGGTGAACAAAACCCTTCCGCGTAGACAGCGGAAAAGACACGATATTCTCCTGAATTTCGGCGACTTTGTCAAGGGGGTGTATTGACTATTTGCCCGGTTATTGGACGATATTAGTCGTTTTTCGCCAAAGAAGACAATGCGGAGGCGAGTGCTTGGTCTCGTGGAATGATCTGGGCACGATCGGCATCGGAACGGGCTTTGAACTCGATCGATTCGGCTTCGATGGTCTTTGGCGAGATAATGAAGCGGACGGGGATGCCGACGAGGTCTGCATCTTTGAACTTTGAGCCTGGGCGGTCATCACGATCATCAATGAGGACATCGATGCCTTGGGCACTGAGTTCTTTGGCGAGTTTGTGGGCTTCTTCCATGACACCCTCGGCCTTTGGCTTGAGGACGATGATTTGGACATGGTATGGAGCGATGGCGGCTGGCCAGATGATGCCGTTGTCGTCGTGGGACATTTCGATACATGCCGAGAGCGTACGAGAAACCCCGATGCCGTAGCATCCCATGATGACATCTTGCTTTTTCTGGTTCTTATCAAGAACGGAGAGTCCCATTGCCTGCGAGTATTTGGTCCCGAGTTTAAAGATGTGCCCTACTTCGATGCCTCGGCGTTCTTCAAGGAAGACCCCGTCGGCGCGTGGGGATGGATCTCCGGCTTGGGCATTGCGAATATCGGCGACCTTGATCGAGTTGCTCGCGATGTGAGTCGCCATATCGCGCGACCAGTTGRACCCGGTGATGTGATGATCTTTCTCATCAGCACCGGTTGCCCATGAGTCTGCGCCGAGTGCGTCTGGATCAACCACAAGAACTTGCTTGATGGTGTCGATGGTCTTTGGCGAGACATAGCCAATGATGAAACCGGCTTCGATCGCTTCTTTTTCAGGAGCAAGTTCTACGCTCACGCCGACAGCATCGCGGACCTTTGCTTCGTTGACATCGTGATCGCCTCGGACGACTGCGATGACCCAGCGAGGGGTTTCTTCGATGGTTTGGAAAACGATGGACTTGAGCATGCCGCTGGCTTGAACACCGAGATGTTCGGTGACGCCATCGATGCCGGGCATGTTTGGTGTGTGGTGCTTGACGATCTCGGCTGATGGAGCAAGATCGAATGAATGTGGGCGATTACCAATTTCGGCTTTTTCTACATTGGCGGCGTAGCCCGATTGTGGACAGACGAGGATGGTGTCTTCGCCGGATTCGCAGTTGACCATAAACTCGTGCGATGCCGAGCCACCGATTGGGCCGGCGTCTGCTTCGACCGCGGAAAAATCTAAGCCGCAACGGGTGAAGATATTGGTGTAGGCTTGGTACATCTTGTCGTAGGCGGCGTTGAGGCCGGCGTCGCCTTCGAGTTCGATATGGAAGGAGTAGGCATCCTTCATGATGAACTCGCGACAACGCAAGAGCCCTGCGCGTGGGCGGGCTTCGTCGCGGAACTTGGTTTGGATCTGGTAGAGATTAAGCGGGAACTGCTTGTAGGAGGTCAATGCGCCGCACATGAGATCGGTGATGACTTCTTCGTGAGTTGGACCCAGGGCTGTTCGTCGGCCGTGACGATCTTCGAAGGTAAAGAGAAGATCGCCATAGTCCACATCGCGTTTGGTGTCTTTGTAGAGTTCGATGGGCATCATGGCAGGCATGAGCATCTCGGATGCACCGGCAGCGTCCATCTCTTGGCGGACAATCTCGGAAATCTTTCGAAGCGACCGCCATGCGAGCGGGAGATAGTTATAGATCCCTGCACCGACTTGACGGACATAGCCCGCGCGGGTGAGGAAGATGTGGGATGGGGTTTTGGCGTCGCCGGGGGCTTCGCGTGTGGTCGGTATCAGTGTTTGTGACCACAACTGGACACAGCCGGCAGCTGCGTTGAGGTAGGATGGGCGGATTGATTCTGATTGTGTGTTGAGCGTAGACATATCGGCAAAGTTTACGCCTTGCGGACTCGGTATGCTCTGTAGATTTGAAGTTAAACCCGAGTTTGTGCGTTGGGCTTAGATTCGATGAGTGCCGACGATTGTGTCGATGCCTTGGACCAATAGGACAGGCGTTCTTGGGCGTTTGGAAGGGTTCTTGCACCTTGCCACCAGCAGGTTTCGAGAGGGATCGCCAGATCGGTTGCAAGATCGAGCATCTGCTGATTGGTAAGATCAACAAATGGGGTTTCGATAATCACCTCAACTGCTGTGGTCTCGTTGGCATCGATCGATGCAAGGCGAGAAGCGAGGATCGCACGGTCGATGGCATAGCCAACCTGATCGACAAGTTCTTCGATGGATTGCTGGGACTCTGGACGCATGACTCGGATTGGCCAGACGACTTTGCGGATTCCTGCTTTGAGTGCGATTTGAGCAGCTTGGAGGAGCATTCGAGATTGGAGCGAACCAATAGAACTGGCATCGAGCGTTTGAGTATCTTCTGGCGGATAGACGGATTCGTTAGGGAAGATATCGAGCCCATAGACGCTTGCTTGGCGGACGATTGCCGGATCGACCGCCGAGATCATCAGATCGATTTCTTGCGTGCATTCCCACCAGGCAGGGAGAAGGATCGATGCTTGGGTAGCGGAGAGTTGTTGCTGTTCGCTGGCCATTGCGCATGCGACAAGCGACTCGACGCTGCTGTCGGAGATGATGACGCATTGCTCTTGTGTAAATCGTGGGACGATCATTTCCGCATTCTAACAGAGATCCTGACTGTTTGCATCGATTTGTGGGTAGAAATCGGGCACACGGATTAGTAATTTGGGGTAGGAGCGCGGAAATCGTCCGTATTGATGGATTTGAAATACTCGATTGTCCTTTGGAGCCCTTCATCGAGTTCGATGGTTGGTTTCCAATCGAGCAATTTTTTGGCACGAGTGATGTCTGGCTGGCGTTGGAGGGGGTCGTCTTCGGGGAGGGGGGCAAAGATGAGCTTGCTCGATGCTCCGGTGAGTTCGATGACCTTCTCAGCGAGTTGTTTGATGGTGAACTCGTTTGGGTTGCCAAGATTAACTGGCTTATAAACCGAATCATCGGTTGCCATCAAACGGATAAAGCCTTCGACAAGATCATCGCGATAGCAGAACGAACGGGACTGTGAGCCGTCGCCGAAGATGGTGATATCTTTACCTTGGATCGCTTGAAGGATGAAGTTGGAGACGACGCGTCCGTCGAATGGGTGCATTCTTGGGCCGTAGGTATTGAAGATTCGTGCGACTCGGATGCTGAGCCCGTGTTGGCGGTGATAATCCGAGAAGAGTGTTTCGGCTGCGCGTTTACCCTCGTCATAGCAAGCGCGTGGGCCGATGGGGTTGACATTGCCTCKGTATGATTCWGGYTGTGGRTGGATTGTTGGATCGCCGTAGACTTCTGAKGTTGATGCCTGGAACACTTTGGCGCCGCATCGCTTGGCCATTCCGAGGACATTGATCGCGCCCATGACCGAAGTCTTCATGGTTTTGATTGGGTTGTATTGGTAGTGACCAGGAGCTGCGGGGCAAGCGAGATTGTAAATCTCGTCTACTTCGAGCCAGATCGGATGGGTGACATCGTGGCGAATAAGCTCGAAGTTGCTGTGATCGAGCAGGTGAAGCACATTGGATTTTTGTGATGTGAAGAAGTTGTCTAAGCAGATCACATCATGCCCATCATTGACGAGACGATCGCAGAGATGGCTTCCTAGGAAACCTGCACCACCGGTAACAAGAACTCGTTTGATTGACATCAGTTTTACCCTCTTTGGATCGGATGGTTTGTGTTATGAATGTGTCCGTATATCGGCATGATTTGTGGCGATCTGGCGTGCATATCGGATCATTGCATCAATTGGGGACCATGCTGGTGACCAGTTGAGACCGGACTTGGTCTCTGACATATCGGCGCAAGTGTAATGCTGGTAGGTCGATAGCATTTCTTCGGGCATGTCGAAATATTCTGGGACAACTTTGGTACCGATTGCATCATTGATGGCATCAACGATGTCGTTGAACGAAGTTGTTTGTCCTGAGCCGAGGTTGTAGATTCCGGGCTTGATGCCTTTAATCGAACCTGCGATTGTGCAGCCGACGACATCTTCGACGAAGATCTGGTCGCGTTGGTGTTCGCCCATTTTGAATAGCCGGGCGGTGCCTGTTTCGAGGATTTGGTTGGTGAGGTGCAAGACCATTGAAGCCATTTTGCCTTTGCGTGTTTCGCCTGGGCCAAAGACATTGAAGTATCGAAGACCAACCACATGCGGAAGTGATTCGCCGGCAGCTTCACGCATCGCAAAGAATCGCATGACCTCAACATCCATCAACCATTTGGAGAAGCCGTAGACATTGTTTGGTACGCCGGCAGCATCAATCGGGAATGGAATTCGATCATCAGCGACCGATGGTGAACCGTAGGTTGCTGCGCTTGATGCATAGACCAAAGGGACATCGCATTCGACACATGATTCGAGGATCTCGGCGAATGGTTCGGTGTTGGCCTCGAGCATTTTCYTTTCGTCAAACTCGAGCGTATCGGTGATTGCTGCGAGATGGAAAACAGCTTTGGGCTGCAAACCGAGCAGTGCGGGTTGCCAGCTCAGATCGCCGACGGAGTCTGAAAGGACCGAGCCTTTGAATGGTCCAACCCCAGCACGCTCGCAAGCTTCGACAATGTTGGCATATGAGCCTGTTCTAAAATCATCGACGATATAGATATGGGCATCTGGCTCGTTGCTCATGAGTTTGGCGACGAGGTTGGAGCCGATGAAACCGGCGCCGCCAGTGACGATATAGGTTGGTTGAGCAGAGGGCATGGATGATTGTAGCTCGCCCGATTAGGGTGACTCTTGGTCTTCGGGCAAAGGCGGGAGTTTAAGAAGTTGCCCGATTGCGATTGAATCCATTGAACGCAGAACATCACGGTTTGAGTCGAAGATGAACTTTGCGTGGCGAGATGAGCCGTAGATTCTTTGGGAGATCAGCGAGAGAGAATCGCCAGAACTCACGACATATTCGATGATCTTTGACCCGTCATCCGTGTGCGGCGTGATGACACCTGGGAGGGCTTGCTTGCCAGCGAGTTTGCCCTGGATATTGGTTTTATCCTTTGGTATTCTCAGCACCATACCGGGTTTGAGCTTGCGCGGGTCAACCCGCGGGTTGGCCTTGGCGATAATTGCCCAGTCATCGATAGAACCGAAGTATTGCTTGGCGATGGTCTGCATGAGTTCGTTTGGTTGAACGATGTGTTCTGTGAACTCTGGCGGGATCAGCACAGGAACCTGCTTTGGTGGCGCGACGATCGGATCTTTGATCAGTTCTGGAATCGGGTCTGGTTCAGCTTCGGCTGGTGATATTTGTGGAATATCTGATTCGACGATTGGTTTATTTTGAGCCACCGGATTTGTAGCGAATGTGATGGAGGGCTCTGATTGGTGTGACGGCTGCCACATCCAATACACACCGATCCATACAAGCACGAGCATGCACAAGCCGAAAAAAATTCTTGATGACCGTTCATCCATACCAAAGCCCCGATTACTTATCTCTATTATCGGATAAGTCTACCGGAAATCGTTCAAAATTGCCAACTCAGTCACAGCTGATGTTTAGGAATCAGCGTTCTGTGCTTCTGCCTCGGCTGCCAATCGACGCATGCCCAGGTCCTTCTTGCGTGACCACACCAAAGGCGAAGCGACCGCAATCGAGGAGTAGGTACCGACRAGGATRCCRACAAGCAACGCGARACTRAACGCATGRACRCCCTGKCCGCCTCKGGTATAGAGGAGGAAYACMGCGAGSAGSGTSGTGCCCGARGTGATSARYGTACGMGAGATWGTYTCRTTGACMGAACGGTTRATRACWKCCTTCGATGCGTASGAGAGCTTGCCTCGGTTTTCGCGGATACGGTCCATGATGACGATCGTATCGTTGAGTGAGTAACCGATAATCGTGAGCAATGCTGCGACGAGGTTGAGGTCGATCTTGAATGGTTCGATCATCAGGAAGTTGGTGATGCCGCTGAACGCAGGCATGTCATAGATGATCTCTGCAAGCGCGAGCACACCGATTACACATAGGACATCATGTGTCAGGGCGACGATCGCTGCTGCGGAATACCGAACCGAACCAAATCGCACCCAGATATAAATCAGGATGAGCAAGAGCGAGAGGAGGACGGCTGCGAAGGCTGTCGCTCGGAAGTTCTCTGCGATTGCAGGCGAGAAGGTCTGGACGCTGAGTTGGTCAGACGAGTTGGCCAACGATGCAAGGATCAGATCCCATTCACGACCGGCAACTTCTGAACGCCATGCGTCAGCGTTGGAGAAGAAATCGAGACCTGGATCGAGCACGACAACAACGAAGTTTTCGACCGCTTGTGCGTTCCCTTTGGTCACAATGAGATCGGTCTTTCGGCCGATGATATCAGAGAAATCATCCTTCTGACGGGTGATGTCCAATCGGCTTTTGATCTGCTCAACTGTTTGGACCGGCGAAAGGTTTTCGATATAAATCGCGACGCCGCCAGAGAAACGAGAAACATCGTTGCGGATATCTGTCCGGTTGATGTTCTCACCAAGACGATCTTCGAGGATCGGATAGACCGGTGCCCCGTTTACGCTATCGCTATGCGAGAACTCAAACTCCAGTGGCGGAGGCACATCAAGCATACTCTGGAATGAACCAGTGATTGCTTTGCCGATTTCATCGCGACGATCTGAAGTTGTTTTGATGATAAATGTACTTGAAGTCACGCCGTCGGATTGTGGGTTGACAGGGATGACTTCTGCGTTGCGCAAAGGCTCAAGAATTGGATCTTCAGCGAGCGCGTGGATTTTATCTTGAACCTCTGCGCGAGTCATGGTCAAGAGCGAATCATCTGTACTGTTCGCATCATGCTTGAACTTGAGCGTGACTTGTGTACCGCCACGGAACTCTGTGTCGAGCATTTCCGCGCCTTGAGAGACGATCATGAAGATGCCGAGGGTGACGATTCCTAACGAGATTACTGAGGTAATCCAACGGAGCCCGATCCAGTTGATGTTTGGATGGAGTATGCGTTCGAGTGGTTTGATCACCATCGGAAGCATGGTCATCTTGCGAATCTTGAACTTATCTACGAGCGTGGACATGATGAGGCGGTTGATGAACAACGCGCTGATCATGGTACAGACGACACCTATGCCCAAGGTGATCGCAAAGCCCCGGATTTCTTGGGTACCGACATTGGCAAGCACGAGACAAACGATGAGGTTGGTGACATTGCCGTCAACAATCGAGCTGAGTGCTTTGGCATAACCGATTTTGACTGCTTGACGCAAATCGAGTCCGCCGTTGAGTTCTTCGCGGATGCGTTCATAGATCAGCACATTGGCATCGACCGCCATGCCGAAGGTCAGGATGATGCCAGCGATACCTGGAAGGGTGAGCGATGCACGCGAGAGTGCGAGGGCACCGAGGATAAGCAACGCATTGGCTGCAAGACACAGCACGGCAACGAGGCCGTATCCAAAGTAGTAGAACACCATGAACACAGAGATGATAATCAGCGCGAGCTTACCCGCATTCATGCCTGAGACGAGGTTGTCTTGGCCAAGATCTGGAGCGATCGTGTTTTCGGAGAGTGGGTCTGGCGAGAGTTTAGCTTGGAGTGAACCAGCACCGAGAACGCGAACAACATAGCGGATCTCTTCCATCGAGAACTCGCCTTCGATGATCCCCTGGTTGGTGATCCGAGCGTTGAGTGTTGGTGCGGTGAAGACTTGGTCGTCAAGAAGAACGACCATGTGAGCACCGACATTGTCGCCGGTGAGGGCGCCCATGCGGTTGGCACCTGATGGGTCCATCTGGAACCCGATTGCAGGGCGTCCGAGTTGGTCAGAGGTTTGGTAGGCGCGTGCGACTTTCCATCGTCCTTCTTCTTGGGTCATGCGCAAGCCGCGGGCATCCCATGCGAGCATGTAGTAGTCGCCGTTGAACTCTTCGACGACATATCCGGTGCCGCCGTAGTTGTAGAAGTATGCCGATGGATTGGCAATCATGGATTGGTAAGAAGAAACAGAACTGTACCATGAATCTTGCTTGTTGATTTTGAACCAACGAGCGTCACGCGTACCGGCTTGCTTTGGGCCCTTTTCATGGAGCAGTTCGCGGAGCCTTGCTTCTTCTGGGTGGGTGAAGCCGGTGTTACCGCGTCCTGAAGGATCGACGGAGATGCGGAAACTGAGCACACCCGATGCTTGCACAAGGCGTTTGAGGTCTGAGGTATCGTCGAGCGATTTGCGGTTTGCTGAGTATTCGTCGTAGGCAGCAATCACAGAATCGAGCTGATCGCCGATCTCTGGGTATTGATCACGGATGCGTGTGAGTGAGCGTTCGCGTGCGCTGGGGACATTGATGTAATCATCGCCGTCTTTGAGTGTTTTTTGTGTTGATGATTGTTCGAGCGCGTGCTTGACTGTTTCTGGAGATACAGCAGTCGAGAGTGCGAGATCGCGGGCGAGTTCGTAATCGAGTTCTGACTGTGCTGCTTGGCTGGCGAGTTGATCGAGAATCTCGTCGGCGACATCAGCGTTCGAACCCATCATTTTCAGCTGGGCACGGAGTGCTTGAGCGGTATCGAAAGCGGTTGCAGCGGTGTTAATCGAATCGAGAACAACCGGGCTTGCCGCACCGACACGCACAATTTCAGCCGCACGGTCGGCTGATCCCAAACGCATGATGCGTTCGAACTCGTCGGCATCAATCGCCGAAACCGAAAGCTTGGCGAGTTCTGCTTCGAAAGCGGACTTGAGCCCCTTGACATGATCGCTTGGCAGTGGCATCGTGATTTCGATGCGGTCTTGGCCTTGGCGAACAATTGAGATCTCATAGAGCCCGTTGGGATCGATGCGCTTTTTGAGCACTTCAATCACCTGCGGGATCACTTCGCCAGCGGTCTCTGAGGATGCGATTTCAACTGAATAGATCAGCGAAGCACCACCTTGGAGGTCTTTACCGAGCCCGATCTTTTTCGATGGGGGGCTGGAAACAACAAAGGCGAGAATCAGCATCGCTATAGCGATGGTCAAGTTGCGGACATAGTGTCGCATGTGTATAAACCTCTCCGGCTGTGGAGTATAAATCGTGTCTTCGACAGATCAATCAGGAAACAGAATCGAGTTGTGCGTCTGCATCACTCGCTGAATCTTCTTTTGCTCGTTTGGATGAATCGAGAATAGTTGAGACAGACCCGCGTGCGAGCCAGAGTCTTGTATGTGAAGACTTGTCGGTTTCGAGCAAGACCTCGTCATCTTTGATTTCGATAATGGTGCCGATGATCCCGCCGGCGGTGCGGACCTTGTCACGCTTGGCGAGTTCTTTGAGCATCGCAGCCCGTTTTTTCTTCTCTTTGCGACCCGACATCGACATGATCAGGAACATCCCGACCATCATGATGATCCCAAAGAACATGATATTTGGACTTGAGCCTGTGCCCTGTTGCCCAGCGGGAGCGCCATTGGCACCTGTTGCTTGGGTTGTTGTGGGTGCAGCCTGTCCACCAAGCACTTGGGCAAGTGTTGGATTCAGGGGGGTCGTATTCAAATAGACCAGCGGCAAGCTGATTTCTTGGGTCATTATGAACCTTTCAAGCCTTTACATGTCCCTGACGAACCGTTCGCGAACAGGGGCACGATGATAGGACCGGTGCATCGAAGAAGTAAGTAATCGTCCGAACCTCTTTCGAGAAGATGTGGATCTGTTTTCATGCTCGATTCGCAACGATTGTTGCCAGGTGCGGGCGTTTGGACACAAACGCATCCCAATCATCCGTTCGGATGGCCTCTCGCAAATCACTCGTCAGCCTTTGGAAGAACCGAAGGTTATGCAGGGTCACCAACATCGGCCCGATCATTTCGCCCGCTTGGAACAGGTGACGGAGATAGCCTCGGGAAAATGGTCGCCCGTCTGGGGTTGACCATCCATGCAATGCCGGATTACAGGCTTGGCAGTCGCATCCGGGTTCGATCGGGAGGTCACTCTGGGCAAACTGGGCATTTCGGAGACGAATTTGGCCGTTTCGGCCCGGCTCAGATGTAAAAGCGTTTGCGTTTCGGCCGTTGCGGGTGGGCAGGACACAATCAAACATGTCGACACCAGCGAGAACCGCCATGGTAATGTCGTGTTCGTAACCGACGCCCATGAGATAGCGGGGTTTATCGGCGGGCATCTTGGGTGCGGTGTAACGGACAATGTTGGCGATGTCTTCGGTGGATTCCCCCACTGCGACCCCGCCGATGGCGTAACCCGGGAGATCGATATTGCAGATGTGTTCGATCGACCAATCTCGCATTTCGAGATTTGCGCCGCCTTGGATGATGCCGAAGAGTGATTGTTCGCTTGGGCGGGTGTGTGCTTTTTTGCACCGATCGAGCCAGCGGACTGTTCGTTCGTTGGCGATGGTCAATCTTGCAGCGTGGTCATATTTGGTTTTCTTCTTCGTATCGCGCTCGGTGGCCTTGTTGAGCCTTGGCTGATTGACATCGCCAGTATTAGGATCGACCGAAGGCGGGCAATCATCGAAGGCCATCATGATGTCTGGGCCAAGCTCGTTCTGGACACGCATCGCGATTTCTGGATTGAGGCGAACCATCGAGCCGTCGAGGATGGATTTGAATGAAACGCCATCTTCGTCAATCGCGTTGATATCGGCCATTGAATACGCCTGATAGCCGCCCGAGTCGGTGAGGATCGGGCCATCCCAGTTCATGAACTTGTGGACGCCGCCCATGTCACGGATGAGTTCTGATCCTGGGCGGAGCATCAGGTGATAGGTGTTATTAAGCAGGATCTCTGCGCCGCCTTGACGAACTTGGTGAGGCAAAATGCCCTTGACCGTCGCGCGTGTGCCCACAGGCATAAACGCTGGTGTTGCGAATGAGCCGTGGAGTGTGTGGACTCGGCCGACTCGGGCGTTGCCTGAGGTTGCTTCTATATCGAATGTGAGTGGTGCTGACATCGAAAGAAGATAGCACCGGCAACGCGAAAAAACGATTTAAACATCATGCTTGCTTGCAGCAGCAAGTGTTTTCTTTTCTTTCTCCGAGAGTGAGGCGAGGCCTTTTTGGGAGACTTTTTGGAGAATCTTGTCGATCTCATCCTGAGATGGCCCCGATGTGTTTTTATAACTTCTATAGGAAGAGTTCTTTTTGCTGCCCTTTACCTTCTTTGGCTTTCGGCTATCACCAAAGACATCGAAGAAATCGGCCAGCATTCCTGAGTTGCGGATAAAGAAGTAGCCCCCGATCGCACCACCGATATGGGCAGCCTCGCCGCCGGCATTGGGCGAACCATTTAACAGACTAAAGAGTGCGATGGCGACATAGCCATAAGCGAAGGTCCGCATCTTCATCGGRATCGGYGGGAAKAGCARSCGGATGACCGAGTTCGGCGASACATGCGCACACGCGATRATMACGCCDAACACSCCGGCKKMARYRMYRMWSAAGKKYKKGWAGWAGCCATTATCGAGAATATTCAAAGATGTATAGACACTGAGCAGGTTCAATATGATGAATAGCAGACCGCCCGAAAGCCCACATATGAGATAGAACGCGAGGTATTTTTTTCGCCCGAGGTACTGCTCGACCATCGGACCAAAGACCCACATCCCGAACATGTTGAAAATCACATGCATCAGACTGTTCGGATCATGGAGGAACTGAAAGGTGATTAGTCGCCAGACTTCGAGTTTTTGGATGCCCATATGTACAGACAGCGCTCCAAAGTCATACAAGCTATGAAAGCCAAATTTCACGAGCAAATGGATAGCGATATTGATCACGATAATCCATGTGGTCACAGACCAACCCGGAGCGCGGGCGAAGAGCCCTTGGCCGCCCCCGCTGAAGGAGCTTCCCATGCCTCTGTTCGAGTTCACATAATCTCGATCATGAATRCCCATNWRKGMTCTCCGCGCGTANCNWAWRYYKKGTGASKYWTCKAWWSCMMRSACYYTYAYTSSGATTTTCGGCTTGATTCTGTTGCCCGCTTGAGTGTTCGGCGGTCCTTCCTCGATAAAGATTCGATTCCGGTGTCTGATATCTTGCTCAAGATCCGGTCTAGCTCGGCCTGGGGGACGATTTCTTCGTCATCTTCATCGACCAGAGTGCCATTATTTTCGGTAGAACCCGCTTTCCAGGCTTCGCCCTCACCGGATAGGCCTGGGATCATCTGTCCATATTGGAGGAACTCGAGTCGGCGTTTTTCGATGGAGCAGACAATGCCTCCAAAGATAGCAATGGCGAGGAGGAACTTGCCATCGTCAAATACAAACATTCCAAGCAAGCCCAGAACGGTGGCGACCCCAAGTCCGATGTTGATGGTGAGGAACATCGACTTAGATTGGCTTCGCTTTCGCCAGAGAATGGCTTGGAGCATCCGGGCGGAGTCCATCGGGTACATCGGCACACACAGATTGAATACAATCAGGACCATGTTAATCGAATAGAACGCACGGATGACTTCGAGCCACCAGGTCGCTTGGCCGCTGGCGAGGACGAGTTCTGAAGAACTGGCTCCAAGTGTCATCGGATTGAACGCCAGTGATGAGGCGGTACCCGTCAATAAATACAACGGCAACGCAAAGAACGGGATCAACAGCAAGTTGACCATTGGGCCGGCGAATGCGACCTTGAACTCTGACTTCCAATCTTCNGGGACTGTACACATCGCCAACCCACCCAGCGGCCAGAGCATGATCTCATTCGCTTGGCCACCGATGCGTCGGCACATGATGCAATGACCGAACTCGTGGGCGAGTACGAGAGTGAGCATGGCGAGTAGGCGGGGCCAAACGAAAACGAAGCCCTCTTGATTGCCGGGGAGTGTGAAGATCAGTTCGCTGAGGAGATAGACGATGAACAGCAGGTGAATCCGAACGCGAATGCCTTTGATGCTGAAGATGGTAAATCCCCAGGCGAGCGGGTTTTCGCCATCGCCAAAGATTCGCGCGAGGATAGCCTTCGGCTTGGCCAAGCGGTCGCCATCCTCTGAGTCATATGAAGATTTCCAATCGCGATCACTCATCGTGTAGTTTTACACTCCAATCGCTCAATAGATGCATTCGTGATACTCATCGCCACCAGGTTGATGAGCCGTAGATTGCGCTGTCGCCCAGCTCTTCTGCGATGCGGATGAGCTGGTTGTACTTGGCGTTGCGATCGGATCGGCACGGGGCACCGGTCTTGATCTGGCCACAGTTTGTTGCGACGGCGATATCGGCAATGGTCGAATCTTCGGTCTCGCCCGAGCGATGCGAGAGCACGCACGAAAGCCGATTACTCATGGCATAGTTCACTGCATCGAATGTCTCAGAGAGCGTGCCGATCTGGTTGACCTTGATGAGCACCGAGTTTGCGCTGCCCTCGGCGACGCCTCGTTCGATGAACTTTTTGTTGGTGACGAAGAGATCGTCACCAACGAGTTGAACCTTGTCGCCGATGCGTTTGTTGAGTTTCGCCCAGCCTTCCCAGTCGTTCTCGGCCAAACCATCTTCGAGCGAACGGATCGGATAGCGATCGCACCAGTCGGCCCAAAGGGAGATCAGATCGTCGCTCGACATAATTTCTTGCGATGAGCTGAAGAACTTGTAGCCTTCTTTGCCGTCTTTGGCGGCTTCGTTCCAGAGTTCACTTGTCGCCGGATCGAGTGCAACGAAGATCTCTTCGCCCCACTTGTACCCGGCCTTATCTACAGCCTCTTCGATGATCTTGAGTGCATCTTCATTGTCCTTGAGGTTGGGTGCGAACCCGCCCTCGTCGCCGACTGCGGTAGACATGCCTTTGTCAGAAAGAACACCCTTGAGTGTGTGGTAGATCTCTACGCCTGCCCGGAGTGCGAGTCCAAAATCATCAAAGCCCCAAGGCTGAATCATGAACTCTTGGAAATCAACCGTGTTGTCGGCGTGCTTGCCGCCGTTGAGGATRTTGAGCATCGGKACWGGCARKGTYTTYGCYGCTGARCCRCCAAGATAGCGATAGAGCGGCAGACCCGAAGCCTCGGCTGCCGCCTTGGCGACCGCGATTGACACGCCGAGGATGGCGTTGGCCCCGAGGACCGATTTGTTCTCGGTGCCGTCGAGGTCGATCATGGCTTGATCGATGCCTTCTTGATCGCGGGCATCCATCCCTTCGATCTCGCAGGCGATTTTATCGTTGACATTCATAACTGCTTGGGCAACACCCTTGCCCATCCAAACATCGCCGCCATCGCGGAGTTCGACGGCTTCGGATTCGCCTGTGGATGCCCCCGATGGGACGGCTGCTCTGCCGACGACACCCGATTCGAGCACGACATCGACTTCGACGGTTGGGTTGCCTCTTGAATCGAGGATTTGGCGGGCGTGGATGAGTTCAATGTCGAAAGCCATGGGTGCGCTCCGTTTGGATTGGTGGTTGACCTACGAAAAGGTCGATATTGGGAAAGAGACGAATTGCACAAGGATATCTTCAATACCGTGCATGTCGAGTGATTATCGGCTATCGTGAGATGATTCGTGAAACTGGATTCGTAGAACTTTTCTTATGACCCGGACGGCTGTTGCATGGCGATCACACCTGAACACTTTACAGAGCGACTCAACCACATCCGCGATCGGCTTGTCGATCAGGGCAAGCTGGTGGTCGAACTGACCGAACTCACCTTCAACACGATCTATGATCGTGATGCCCAGGCTGCGACAGTCCTGATGGCTCGCGATGACGAAGTAGACCAAGCGGATATCGAAATCGAACGCGATGCAGTCGATCTGCTGACCTTGGCGATCCGAGATTCGTGCCCGATTGATCCTTCACAGATTCGAAGCCTGCTCACAGCAGTCAAGGTCAATAACGAACTTGAACGCATCGCCGATGCGACGACTGCGGTTGCTCAACTCGTGATATCGCTTGGTGATCGCACTTCGCCCTTCCCCAAAACCACGCGCGTGATGACCAACTCGATCGTCGGCGTGCTCCGCGATACGGTCCGAGCATTCCGTGATACCAATGCGGATAAAGCGAAAAAAGTCCTCGCATGCGAAGGCAACACGCTGGCGTTTCATGAGTTGATCACACGCGATGCGGAAGTCCGGGTGGCAGATGGACGCATGGGTGTAGATACCGCGTTTGAGTTGCACGCGATTATCAATCAGACGGTGCTGATGGGCGATCATTGCACCAATATCGCCGAGCAGGTGATCTATGAAGCCACCGGCACAATCGTCCGCCACACGATGGCAGGCTGGGTCGAGCAAGACCTTCCCAAGCTCAACAAGCCTGAATAATCTGATTATTTGGGACGCTTGTAGAACGGCATCTGAACAACAGTTGCATCGAGCTGTACCCGGCCAGCATCAATCTGCACCTTTGTACCCAACTCCGTATTCGCTTGAGGCACAAAGCCCATCGCGATCGACTTATTGAGCGTTGGGCTTGCACACCCAGAACTAATCGTCCCCACTGCTTTCCCATCGACCATGATCGCCATGCCTTGGCGGGCAGTGCGTTTGGAATCGATCTCTAGTCCGACGAGTTTGACATCTGGGCCGCCGTTGTCTCGGATGGCGATGAGTGCATCTTGGCCGATGAATGTTTCGCCCTGGTTTTCGACGGATTTATCAAGTGAGATGACGAAATCGACGCCGCACGAGAGGGCACAGATATCTTCGCCGAGCTCATGCCCATACAGAGGCATCCCTGCTTCGAGCCGAAGCGTATCACGGGCACCCAAACCACAGGGCTTGATGTCTTCCTGATCTTGCTCGGAGTTGAGTTCCTTCATCATCATCTTCATGGCCATACCGATTGCTGATGCAGGGAGAATGACCTCGACACCGTCTTCGCCGGTGTACCCGGTGCGGGCAACCATGATCTTCATGATCATCATGTTCTTCACTAAGAAGCGATAGCGTTTGAGCTGTGGGATCTCGGAAGAAATCTTGCCGATGAGCTCCATGACCTTTGGCCCTTGCATCGCGATCATCGCAGTCTTGAGCGTGCGGTCTTCCATCTTGACATCGAACCCACGATCGGCGATCACCGATTCCATATGGGCGACGATCTTTTCGCGGTTGGCGGCGTTGACGACGACAAGAAACTCGCTCTCGCCCATGCGGTTGACGATGACATCGTCGTGCACCCCGCCGGTGGTGTTGCAGATCAATGAATATCGGCATTGCCCCTCCACCATCGAACCGATCTTTCGGCTGCACACATGCTCAAGCAATCGCGAAGCGTCTTTGCCCTTGAATGACAGGCGGCCCATGTGCGAGACATCGAACAGGCTGCCGCTGGTGCGGGTCTGGATGTGCTCTTCTTTGATCGAGGTCGCGTACTTGATGGGCATCTCCCACCCGGCGTACTCGACCATCTGCGCGTTGTACTCTTCGTGATATTTATGCAGCGGGGATTGCTTGATGGCAGCTTGGGTCGTCATAGGAAATACCTCTCGTGTACGAACAGATCGATCAGGTTAAGCATATGCAATCGGGGTCCACGGGACATTGTCGATGAGCCGAACGCCCCCGACATTGGCCGCGATCAACGCTCGGCAAGGCTCATGCGTCGGCGAACCCATATCCGCCATGGGCATAAGGGTTTCGGAGCTTCGGATCACCGCGTATTCAGGCTCGATGCCGCCCGCTGCGAGCATTTCTTGCATCAACGATTCCGCCAGTTCCGGTGTTCGCACACTCGAAGCAGCGAACAATGCTTGGCTGATCGCAATGGCTTGCTCGCGGGCATCACTGCTCAGATTCAGATTTCGAGAACTCATCGCCAACCCAGATTCTTCACGCACGGTTCGGGCCGGGATAATCGCCAGGTCTCTGCCTTGCTGCTTGCTCATGGCACGGATACACCCGAGTTGCTGCCAATCTTTTTCACCAAACACCGCAGCCGACGGATCACACAAATCGAACAACCGCGACACCACCTGACACACGCCTTCAAAGTGCCCCGGTCGATAGCGATCTTCAAGTTCGGGCTTGGTTGCGATGTCTGGAATAATGATTCCTGATGTCACATCTTCGTCTGGCGGATACACAATCTCGACCGCCGGATTAAACACAATGTCCACGCCCGCCCCTTCGCACATTGCCAGATCATCAGCCATTCGATTTGGATATTTATCAAAATCCGCCTGCTCGTTAAACTGCTTCGGATTCACAAAGATGGACACGGCACTGGGTACCCCTTCGATCTTGGCGCGTCGTGCGGCAGCCTCGATCAGAGAAACATGCCCGCCATGCAACGCACCCATCGTCGGGACGAGCACGCACCGGGCGGTGAGGTCATGGTCTGGGAGTTCGAGTACACGCATATGGGCTCTTTCGATCGGGAATCGTGTGTCATCGGGGAACAATAGTCTACGATTGAATATGGCGAAAGACTGTATGAATCTGCCGACGAATGAGCAATGGGTGTCGCATATCCGCTCGCTCATCAAACAGCCGTTGGTTGGTGTGCCCTTCGATGGCTCTGATCATGAGAAGCGATCTTATATAAACTCGTTTGCAGACGAGTACGGCAATCGCCGATCAACGGATCGCCCATTTCTTGCCTATTTGCTTGGTGTCACGCTTGAAACGCCAACTGATATCGATGCCCTCGACCAGCAACTCTGGTGGATGATTCAATCGGGCAACTTTGATACTCAGGAAGCGGCATCGCTCATTGCATCAACGGATGCATTGGTTCCAGGTTCGGATTCATTGGCGATCGAATACCGCACAATGGTCGAGCTATGTGCGCTCCATGCGTTGTGGATCATCGCAAAGCGATCGAAATCTCAATCCTTGATCGAACGCTGCCTCAACGCCGCGGCTTGGCATACGAGAGAACTTCAGCCCGACAACGCAATCAATCGCCCTTGGGCGACGCAGGTGTTTATCGCCTTGTCGCAAAGCGCAGACGATGAAGAAGTCGGCCATTTGGCCCATCTGCATGCACAGACACTGATCCACAACACATCCATCAACATGGGTGTGCCGGATATCCTCAGTGCTTTGGTTCTTCAAGATGTGGTTGCCGATCTGGGTGCCATGTAGGTGCCGTCTTCGGCTCCTGCATGTCTTATTCCCCGAACCAATATTAAAAACATGCAGGAGACTTCCTCACCTGCATGGCACCCAGATAAGGAAAACAATCAGTTGGCGGGTTGAGCTTTGCCGTTCTTGCGTGCGAAGAGCCATGTTCTCAAGGCAGCATTCGATGCGTACAACTCTTTCCATGCCGCAGCGTCTGGCTGATACTTCGTCGCCAGTGCAGCAGCCACCAAGCCCATAAACATCGGTTGAGGCGTCAATGGGCGCGATGTGAGTTCTGGATGGAACTGGGCACCAATGAAGTATGGATGCGTGATCGCACCTTCTTCAGCAGTCCCATTAGGATCCGATGGCAACTCGAGAATCTGCATAATGGGTTGCTCAGGATGACGACCCGAAAAGATCATGCCTCCGGCTTCGAGTTGATCGATGAAACCTGGATCGACTTCGTAGCGATGGCGGAAGCGTTCATGGATTGATCGTTTCCCGCCCGCGAGGAAGGCCGCGAGGGTATCGGGGGTGATCTGGACATCTTGTGCGCCAAGACGCATGGTGCCTCCGAGTCCTTCGATTTTTTTCTGATCAGGGAGTTCCGAAATCAAAGGCGCCCCGCACATCGGATCGAACTCGGTCGAATACGCGTCCTTAATCCCAAGCACATTGCGAGCAAACTCAATCACCGCGACTTGGAATCCGAGGCAGATGCCAAGATACGGCGTGCCCGTCTCTCGGCAATATTTCACCGCAGAGATTTTGCCTTCGACGCCGCGTGATCCGAATCCACCAGGAACGATAACTGCGTCATACACGCTGAGTTTTTCGACAACATTGGCATCATTGATGTTGGTGGTGTCGATCCAATCAAGATTGACCTTTGTGCGAAAATGGGCGGCGCAGTGTTCGAGTGATTTTTGAATCGAGGCGTAGGCATCCATCAGATCGGCGTATTTACCGGTAATCGCGACTCTGATCGAATGTTGTTTCTCTGCAACGAGGCCATCAACAAAGGTGGCCCATTTTCTTCGTGCGACATCTTCTTGGCGAACATCTACCCGATCGTGTAAGTTGAGGATCGAGAGGATTTCGCGGTCGAGCCCTTCATTGCGAAGCTCGTCAGGGATCGTATAAATACTCTTGCGATCGTGCATCGAGAACACACGATCCATAGGCACATTGGAGAACATCGCGATCTTTTCCATCACCGTATGTCCAACCGGATTGCTCGCTCGGCAGGCAATGAGATGAGGTTGAATGCCGGATTCCATCAGGCGTTTGATCCCGAGTTGGGCGGCCTTCGATTTCTGCTCGCCCAAAGCCTGAGGCTCGATGACATAAGTCAAGGCCACAAAGCACACGCTGCCCGGGCCTTCTTCAAATGCGAGCTCGCGCAAGGCTTCGATGTAGAACCCGTTCTCGTAATCGCCGACGGTGCCGCCAACTTCAACGAAGACGATGTCGGCTGGGCCGGTGCCATCACCACGCAAAGCGAGCTCGCGGAGCCTGCGTTTTACATCGCCCGTCACATGGGGGATCATCTGGACATCGCGTCCGAGGTACACGCCTTGGCGTTCGCGGTCGAGAATTTCGGAATAGATCTGCCCCGATGTGACGAAGTTCCGCTTGGTCAGATTCTGGTCGAGCATCCGCTCGTAGGTGCCCAGATCCATGTCGCATTCAGTGCCATCATCGAGGACGAAAACCTCGCCATGCCTGTATGGGTTAAGCGTGCCAGAATCGATATTGAGGTAACCCTCGCATTTGATTGGTGCGACGCGTAAGCCTTTGTCTTTGAGCACTTTGGCCATCGATGAGCTAAAGATGCCCTTGCCAAGCCCAGACATAACGGTACCAAGGATCACGACATATTTGTGATTGCCTTTTTTGTATCCATCTGGGATTGGCGAGTAGAACTCTGAGGTGGCCATCGATCGATCGCCAGCGACGGCGAGCAAGTCGGCGCCGACAGGATCACGAGGGTTTGAACCAGTCGTTGAAGATACACGGGACGGTGAATCTCGGCCTGCGTCGGCGTCGTTTGGATGGGGCATAACCGATCGTACCAACCCCGATGCCCATCGTGCAACCCGATATGAAGTTCTGATGAAAATCAGGTAAATTTATTGAGTTTGTCGGGCAACAAACGCCCGGTAGTCTGCCGGGGTGTCGATTCCCTTGTGGACAAATGGCATGATGGCGACTGAAATCTCGATCCCGGCTTCAATCGCACGGAGTTGTTCGAGCTGCTCGATCGATTCGAGCTTGGAGATTGGCCAGTTAGCGAACCGGTCAAGGAAACCCCGTCGATATACATACAACCCCGCATGCTTGAGGTATTCCGGGTTGGCATTGTCCCGATCGAATGGAATCACCGAACGCGAAAAATACACCGCCCGATGGACACCATCATCACCCAATCGCGTCACGATTTTGACCAGATTCGGATCGTTGACATCATCCCCCGCTTGCATCGGCGAGCCGAGCGTGCCCATCTCAACACCCGATTTCACAAACGCATCGACCGCACCGTCGACCAGCTTGGGGTCCATCTCAGGCTCATCGCCTTGGACATTGACGATGATGTCTGTGTCGCTCAGGCCAAGCAACCCCGCAGCTTGCGCCAGCCGAGATGTGCCGTTGGGGTGATCTGGGTCGGTCAAGACCACTTCGACATCAAAGCTATTGAGTGCATCGACAATTGCTTGGTCATCTGCCGCTACAACAACCCGGTCGAGTCGATCTGATTGAAGTACTGTCTCGACCACATGAGCAATCAAAGGCTTGCCGGTCTTGTTCAATAGCACCTTGCGAGGCAATCTGGTGGAGTTGAGCCGGGCCGGGATGATCGCGATCACGCCCATGCCTATTTAGCCTTTGATTTCGGAGATCAACGATTTGATCTGTTCGCGTCGATCCCGGACATCTCGGAAGTTGAACTGTTGGATTGCCATGCCGGCAGCGAGTTTATCGGCACGCTCGGCGGATGCGATATCCATATCCTTGGTTGCCTTTGCTTGAAGCGCGTCCATGAGTCCATAACGGATATCCATACCCAGATCGGAAGTCTCGTCCGAGATACCATTGAAGGCTTGCTCGAATGAAGTAATCGCAGCATCTTCCCATCCGCCAAGATTGCGGAATGCTTTGCCGATGAGTGTTTGGACCTCTCGGCGGAGCTTGGGATCGTTCTGAGCAGTCTGAAACTGCTCGATGGATTCTTGGTATTCGCCCTTGCCGAAGAAGATCTTTCCGAGTTTGTACTTCAGAGCGAGATCTGTTGGGTAGTTCTTCACTTGAAGCTTGAGTTCGTCAATACTCATTTTCTCAAACTGCGCATTGGCCTTTAAGAACTTGGTTTGCATTTCTTCATCTGTAGGATCAGCTTGGGCTCTGGCCTCGATCTTTGCGAGTGTTCGCTTGGCACGCATGACCTGGATCTCTCCAGCGTATTTGCGATACCGAAACTCCCCGCTTCTTTTGTAGGATTTGCTATAGAGCGTCATGGCTTTGAGTTCGTCAGCACCCTTGCCGCGTTCGAGCAATGCTTTGGCGTAGGCTTCCATCGAAGGAAGATCGTCAGGGCGAGCGATGTGGGCAGCCTCGGTGGTGATCACAATTGAGTCTTTGGTCGAATCCGATTTCGCGATTGAATCATGCTCTGCGAGTTCTTGCTGCTTATCGGCATCGCGAATATTCTTGCGGAACCCACCTTCTTCATCGCTGTCATAGCCGCCCGAGGTCATGGTGCTTTGTGCAAGCATATTGCGAACACGCAATTGGATCTCACCGTCGGTTGGATCGAGGCGACATGCGCTCTCGCCAGCAATGGCTGCGAGTTTAAATGCACCAACCAACTCGAATGAATCGAGCAGCTTGACATACATATCTTTTTTTTGCTTTGAATCATTCTGGACAAGCTTGAGGGCATGCTCGCCGAGCATCATGGTAGGTTCTTTGAGATGGATTTTGGCCGCTGCCGATGTGACCTTGATTGCATTACCAATATCGAGGCGTTTGAGTCCAAAGTCGAGGAGTGTGTTGATGTATTTACCGACATCTCCCTTGGTCGCGATCGCGTTTTTGGTCTCTTTACTCACGCCCTTCTTCGGCTTTTCAAGCGCGTACACCTCTGACGAGCTGAGAAACGCGTTGAGTCCGTGCATGGAGGTTGGGTCCCAGCGTAGGCCGCTAAGCCAGCACTGCATGGCGTATTCATACCCGCCCGATTCATGCGCGGTCCGGGCGTGATCAAAGAAGGCTTTCGCCTTTTTGGGTGAGAATGCCTCGATGACAGGTGACTCATTTGCAACTGAGTCATCGTTTTTTTTGTTCTTTTTTCCAAAAATAGCCACGGGCTTCACTCCTCCTGATCACCGATTCGTCCCCAAGTGTATGCGGTTTGATCGTCTCAAGGCGGGTATCTCGCACACAACCTCATTTGTATGACATACGATCACCCATATGACCATCAATACCGCCAAACTCAGGATCGAGCTCTACCCCACTCAGGCGCTCAAATCCAAAGCCAAACCTGTCGAAATAAACGACGAGGTTCGTGCGGTAGCAGCTCGGATGATCGAGCTCATGCAGGGCGCCCAAGGCATCGGGCTTGCAGCACCCCAGATCGGGCTCTCTTGGCGTCTCTTCGTCGCCCATGTCCCTCCAGATCCTGATTTGGAAGACGAAGAGGAAATATCTGAACTTCCTGTTTCGTGCGAATCGCCTCAGGTGTTTTTAAACCCGGTGATTACCGAGTTCGCGGGTGATCTTGAGCCATATGACGAAGGGTGCCTGTCCTTGCCTGGAATTACCGGCGAAGTCAATCGACCTGCGATTGTAACAATGAAAGCGCTCGATCTTGATGGCAATGAGGTCACACTCAAAGCGACAGGGCTTTTGGCCAGATGCTGGCAACACGAAATCGATCATCTCGATGGCGTAATGATTCTTGACAAAATGACCCAGATGTCTCGGCTAAAAAACCGCTCGCGGGTGAAGTCCATGGAAAAAGCGGCCAAGCGATAACCCGCAGGGAAGGAACGAACACATGGATGTGGTTTTTCTCGGCTCAGGAGCCTTTGGTGTCCCAACACTCGAACGGCTTGCGCGTGATCACACAATCACAGGCATCGTGACCCAGCCAGATCGCAAAGCCGGTCGTGGCGGCAAACTTGCCGCAACCCCCATCGGCCAATGGGCAGCCGAACACCTGCCAGATGTCCCGATGATCAAGCCTGAGAAGATCAACACGGATGAACATCGGGATCTTGTGCGATCATGGAACGCTGACGCGTGGGTGATTATCGCCTATGGACAGTATCTTGGGCAGAAGCTCATCGCTGATCGCTTTGCGATTAATCTCCATGCCAGCTTGCTCCCCCGCTGGCGAGGCGCATCGCCAATCAACTCGGCGATCGTTGCCGGTGATGTTGTCACCGGCAACTCGGTCATCACCATTGATAAAGAGATGGATGCAGGTGCGGTGCTTGCTCAATCAACCCGCACCATCGAACCCGATATGACCGCAGCGATGCTCCACGACAAGCTCTCGCATGATGGCCCAGATCTGATCGCACAAGTGCTTAATCACCGGCTCAACAGCACGGTCGAATACCTCACGCAAGATCCAACCAAGGTGACCATTGCATCGAAGATGTCCAAAGCCGACGGGATCGTTGATTTCAATATGCCCGCCCAACTCGTCAATGCTCGAATCAATGGACTGAACCCTTGGCCGAGCATTACGGTGGGGTTTCGAGACGAAAAAATCAAGATCAACCAATCGAAACCGTCTGATCTGCAATCCCAAGAACCATCTGGAACCATTATCGATGCTGCCCAAGGCCTGGTATCGTGTGGTGATGGCGTATCGGTTCAGCTTTTGATGGTCCAACCACCAAACAAACGGGCGMTGGATTGGAAAGCGTTTGCCAATGGCCGATCAGTCAAACAAGGCGAACAGCTCATCGGAACACAACTACCCCAATCACCATGAACGCACTCACACTCTGGGATCTATTGATCCCAAAGCCAACCCGATACAAACGCTCAAGAAGACGCAAACCACCTGTGCCTAAGGTGATCATTCGCAAACCCAAAGCACCACCGACCGGGATGCAGCTTAAATACGAGCAGATCACCAAAGAGATGCTGACGAAGTATGGTGTACGGGTTCGTAAGTGGCGATCATCCATGTCTGGAGTCGCATGGCAGGTGACCTATCGAGATGGCACGATGTCCAAGCTTTTGGAGTCTCCAAAGCCCAAAGGCCCGATGTCGGCAGCAATCTTTCTCCATGAAATCGGACACCATGCCATCGGGTTTGGGACCTACAAACCCCGGTGCCTTGAAGAGTATTATGCCTGGAAGTTCTCGATTGATACCATGCACGAACTCAATCTCAATGTCACCGATCGCGTCCACGAGCGAATGCACGACTCGCTCAACTATGCCCTTGAGAAGGCGCTTCGGCGAGGACTCAAGAATATTCCGCATGAACTTGTCCCCTATATTGAGCCTCGAGTTCGCCAATCGGCGTAGAAAATTAGTGAACATTCCTCCGCATGATCAAGTATCATGCAAAGAAAACGGGTGAGCCGAAATAAAGGCCCGTGAACACCCGTTTACCTTTGTGTACTATCCCTACTCTGTTCAAGCGAAGAGGAATACCATGCTCATCAATAAAACCCTTGCCACCATCGCGATTACTACTCTGTTTGTCGCTGTCGGGCTCGGATACATCTCGGCACCAGATCCTGCCTCCAAACACAACTCATCGGAACCTGATAAAGCCATGTCATCGAATACCACATTGTTTTCAAAGTCTGGGCACAACATCACGCCTTTGACCGATGCACAAATCCAAGAACACGCCAAGGATCTCACACCTGAAGAGGCGAAGGTGATTCTTCGTAGCGGCACAGAAGCTGCGTTCTGTGGCAACCTTGTCGATAACAAACTCGAAGGCACCTACATCTGTCGGCTTTGCGATCTGCCCTTGTTTCAATCGAACTCCAAGTTTAAATCAGGTACCGGTTGGCCAAGTTTCTTCCAGCCTGTTGATCCTCAGCATGTGACTGAGAAAGACGATTCAGCCCACGGCATGACACGCACCGAGATCCTCTGTGCCCGTTGTTCGGCTCACCTTGGTCATGTGTTTCCTGATGGGCCAAAGCCTACCGGGCTTCGGTTCTGCGTGAACTCGGTCTCGCTCGACTTTGTTGAGAATGGCGAAGAGTTTCCGGCTGGCGGAAAACCGAGCATGCTCAAGACGGCATACTTTGGTGGCGGCTGCTTCTGGGGCGTCGAAGACACCTTCGAAAAACTCCCTGGTGTGACCAATGCTGTCTCTGGGTATCAGGGTGGCAATGACGATAACCCATCGTACAAAGATGTCTGCTCGGGTGCTTCTGGGCATGCCGAATCTGTTGAGATCCAATATGACCCTTCAGTCATAAGCTACAACGAACTGCTCGCACACTTCTACATCATCCATAACCCAACCCAAGGCGACCGCCAAGGCCCAGACTTTGGCACGCAGTATCGCTCGGTGATCTTCCCAACCGATGCCGAGCAGATGAAGCTAGCGACAGCGTTCATTACGGACGAACAGATCGATGGCAAATGGAAAGACAAGCCGATTACCACACAAGTGGTCATGGCTCCAAAGTTCTACAAGGCTGAGGAATATCACCAAGATTACCACGCCAAGCATGGCGGCAGCTGCCACATCCCAGATTAAAACTGTTCTCTCATCACCACAGGAATTTGTGAAAAGGACAGGCCAAATGGTCTGTCCTTTTTTATGCCATTGATTGTTTGGATAGCTTAACCGAGTGCTTGATCGAGATCAGCGATCAGGTCCTCAACGCCTTCGATGCCAACACTCAGACGAACGAGATTATCGGAGATGCCGAGCTTAGCTCGTTGATCCGCAGGCACTGATGCGTGCGTCATGATCCCGGGATGTTCGATGAGTGATTCGACGCCACCGAGTGATTCGGCACAGGCAAAGAACCGTGTTTTTTCGAGCATCGAACGCGATTCTTCAAGCCCACCCTTGATGTAGATCGTGATCATGCCGCCGAACCCAGGCATTTGGGCTTTGGCGAGTTCGTGCTGAGGATGCGATTCCAAACCGGGATAAATCACCTTCTCAACCTTCGGGTGGGCCTCGAGATGCTTGGCGATAATCATCGCGTTCTCGCAGTGGCGTTCCATCCGTACATGAAGCGYCTTGGTCGAACGCAACAGCAAGAAACRTTCCATAATCCCAGGCACAGCACCCTCAGAGAGCTGAATAAACTTGAGGCGTTGATGAAGCTCTGGATCATTGGTGATCAATGCGCCGCCGATCGAATCCGAATGCCCGCCGATGTATTTGGTTGTCGAATGACACACAATATCAGCACCGAGCGCAAGCGGGTTCTGCAAATAAGGCGTCGCGAAGGTATTGTCTACTGCGAGGATCACATCGTTGGCTTTGGCGATCTCTGCGACTGCTTTGATGTCGGTAATTTTGAGCGTTGGGTTCGTTGGGGTTTCGAGCCAAATCAGCTTGACCTTATCGTCCATCGCAGCCTTAACAGCATCGAGATCGGTCATATCAACCAACACGGTTTCGATCCCGAGTTGCCCGAATACACGATGGAACAAGCGGTTTGTGCCGCCATAGACATCGTCTCCCAGAAGAACCTTATCGCCGGTGCTGAGCAGATGCAGCACAACACCGGTTGCTGCAACACCCGATGAGAAGCAGAGTCCAAACTTGCCACCTTCGAGATCTGCAAGGTTGGCTTCGAGTGCTGCGCGAGTCGGGTTGGCAGCGCGTGAGTAGTCATATTCGCCAACGATTTTTCCTGGCGATTTCTGGACATAGGTTGATGTCTGATAGATCGGCGTCATGATGGCGCCGGTGGTTGGATCTGGGCGTTGCCCGGCGTGGATAGCGCGTGTGCCAAAGGCGTGGTTCTTTGTGACTTCCATGTATATTCCTTATTCAGCGTACTGCTGGGTTTATTTTCCGTTGATCTTTGAGAGGTGCTCGATGAGATCGATCTTTGAAACGACGCCGACGATTTTGTTTGAGTCGATTACGATGGCGACATGATCGGTTTCGAAGATGCCGTAGAGTTCTTCGACGCGTGCCTTTGGATGGAGCAAGCCACCGATTTGGTGTGCGATTGTGCCGATCTTTGTATCTGACGATGCTGATCCGTCCTGCAAACCACGAAGGATATCGACTTCATGGATAATGCCGGTTGGCTTGCCGTTGCCATCAACCACAGGAACCTGCGAGATGCCGTTGGTTCGTAGTGCTGCAATCACGGCTTCTACCGAATCGTTTTCGGATACCGAAACGACTGTTTGATCTGCATCGATCAAGTCTTCGATGATTCCCAATCCCTTGACCGGCTCGAGGAAGCCGTGCATTTTCATCCATTCATCGGAGAGGTATTTGGTCACATAACGCGTGCCTGAATCTGGACAGATCGCGATTACTTTTTTGCCCGGGCCCATCTCTTTGGCGATCTTGCAAGCGATGTGRACCATTGCGCCTGATGAGCCGCCGCAGAAGAGCCCTTCTTCGCGAACGAGTCTACGGGCCATCGTGAAGCATTCGTAATCATTGACTTGGTACATCTCGTCGACGACCGATGGATCAAACGCTTCGCACTTGATGTCTTCGCCGAGCCCTTCGACCTTATAGACATAAGGCGTTGGCATTGTGCCGGTCTTGAACAGGTGATAATGCACCGAGCCAAGCGGGTCGACCCCGATGATCTTACACTTCGAGCCCATCTTCTTAAAGTATCGCCCGATCCCAGAAACTGTGCCACCGGTGCCGGTACCGACGACGATCGCGTCGACATCGCCTCCGGTCTGTTCGTAGATTTCGCGTCCGGTCATCAACTCATGGGCTTCAATGTTCCACTGGGAATGGTACTGATCCATGTAGAATGAGTTGGGTGTATCCTCAGCCACCTTCTTGGCAACATTGACATAATGATCTGGAGAATCGCCCGGCACATCCGTAGGCGTAATGATCACCTGCGAACCAAACGCACGCAACGCATCGATCTTCTCCTGGCTCATTTTGTCGGGCATAGTGAAGACCGATTTGTACCCTTTCACCGCTGCAACCATTGCGGCACCCAAGCCGGTGTTGCCTGAAGTGTTTTCGACGATTGTGCCGCCGGGCTTGAGGAGTCCCTCTTCTTCAGCCTTGGCGATGATGTAGTAGGCCATTCGATCTTTGATCGAACCAGCGGGGTTCATGAACTCGCACTTGGCGTACACCGTCGCTGACCCGGGCTCTACAACCTTGTGCAGTTCGACCAAAGGCGTGTTGCCAATAGCTTCGAGAATATTCTTTTTAATTGGTGAGAGGTTGGTTGTGAATGGGGTATCTGTGTTGGGGGCTGTTTGCATAGAATGATGATAGGTATCTGATCTGTCAAGATCATGCCCGCTTTGGAGCTATTCGTATGAGGAAGAACAAACTGGTTATTGCTGGCGGRTCTGGTTTCCTTGGTGTGAACTTTGTGGAATATCTCGCAAACAAGCATCCAGACCAATCTGAGCAACAATGGGATGTGATTATCCTGAGCCGATCCAAACCAAAGTGTGATCCAAATCATGCTCAATGGGTTCAGTGGGATGGACGGACGGATGGCGATTGGACGAACTGTCTTGTGGGAGCGACGCACATTCTGAACCTTGCTGGGCGATCGGTAGATTGCCGAAAGACGCCGGATCGATGCGATGAGATTTTGCGTTCGCGTGTGGAATCGACAGCTGCTCTTGGGCGTGCCTTGGATGATCTTGAGCATCAACCCAAGGTGTGGGTCCAGATGTCTACTGCCCATATTTATGGCGACCCACCCACTGCCATTTGTACCGAATCTTCTGCATTTGGATACGGACTCGCACCAACTGTTGGCAAAGCATGGGAAGCTGCATATCACGAACACTGCCCGGAAGCTTGCCGAAAGGTTATTCTTCGGACAAGCTTTGTCATCGGCAAAGGCGGCGGTGCATTCCCAACACTCAAACGGGTTGCAGCTCTCGGGCTTGGTGGACGCATGGGATCAGGAACACAAGGGTTAAGCTGGCTTCATATTGAAGACATGAACCGAATCTTCCTCGATGCACTCACCAACGATGCCCGCGCTGGCGTATACATCGCGACAGCTCCAAATCCGGTATCGTATGTCGATTTTATGCGAGCCTTGCGAAAAGCCATTGGGCAGCCGATCGCCTTGCCTGGTTCTGTTTGGGGCTTGAAGCTTTTGACCGCGACTGTAATGGATTCTGATCCAGATCTTGTTTTATATGGTCGATACTGCGAGCCGCAACGGCTGATGTATGAAGGATTTGAGTTCAAGTTTTCAGATATTGGCAGCGCGATGAAAGACTTGACAAGCAAGGGATAAAACAAGAACACCCCGAGAAGGATTCGAACCTTCGACCTACGGATTAGAAGTCCGTTGCTCTATCCAGCTGAGCTATCGGGGCAATATCAGCCGACGGGACTCGAATTCTGGGTCCGAGTCGGCTTCAATCACACCATGATAGTCATCAAACCACTCCACCTGCTTGTTCTGATCACCTTTTGCCTCCTTGGGCAAGCCGCTAACGCGGGGCAGAGCAATCCGATTGCCTTGCGCATTGCGACATTTAATATTGAAGATGTTCGATCTTCTGATCTCGACACACCCGACAACCCTCGGCTCAAAGAGATCGCAGCGATTATCCAACGCATGCGTCCCAATGTTCTTCTGCTCTCGGAGATCGCTATCCGCCAAGATGATTCGACTTCCAACGCCGATCGGTTTGTCGAGCTCTATCTTAGTGTTTCGCAGGGCGATGGGCTTCGGCCAATCGCATTCGACACCTATACACCCGCATCGAACACGGGCATCCACTCTGGCTTTGATCTTGATAACTCGGGCGCGATCACGCTGAGCATTCCAGAACAGACTCCTACGCAAACCGATGCGGGGCGGGCGTATGGCAATGACTGCTTCGGGTTTGGTGCTTTTCCTGGGCAGTATGCGATGGCCCTGCTTGTAAATCCAAAGCTCACGATCCAGACTGGACAGATCCGAACATTCCAGAGGTTTCTTTGGAAAGACCTCCCCAATCACCATGCCCCCACGAATATCGACGGCTCGGCCTGGTATAGCCCTGAAGAATGGGACGCATTTCGGCTAAGTTCAAAGAACTTTGTCGATGTCCCGATCCTCTTGCCCAATGGGTCAACACTCCACGCCCTGATCTCGCACCCTACCCCCCCAGCGTTTGATGGGCGTGAAGGACGCAACAAACGCCGAAACCATGATGAGATCATGCTTATTCGAAACTACATTGACAATAACCAAGATCTCTACGACGACCAAGGACGAATCGGCGGGCTTGAAGCAGACAGTTCGTTTGTCATCATGGGCGATCTCAACGCCGATCCATCGGATGGCTCAGCCCTTGAGTTGGTGATGGTCACCCAGATATTGATTTCGAAGCGTTTGGCCAAGGATGTATTCCCAAGTTCAGACATCACAATCGATCGGCTTGACCAGACCGATACGGCTATGTTTCGCTTGCGCGTTGACTATGTCCTGCCCTCGAAAGATATCACCATCACCAAGTCGGGCGTTTGGCGGATGAATGATTCAGATAAAGAAAAAGAGTTTCCGTCTGATCACTTCCCAGTCTGGATTGAAGCGATCGTTCCTTAACAACCCGTATTTGAGAAGCCTCAAGGACTATGATCTGCTGTGACCACACCACCCAATGCCCAATCGACGCCAAGTGAAGATATTGCCGATCAATGCACGGTCGATGTCCCGCAGCCCAGCACCTTTGCAGCGTGCGTAGAACTCACGAAACCAGGTATAACCAAACTGGTCACGATCACTGCACTTGTTGGGCTTTTGCTCTCGGGGCTTCATTACGATCTTGTCGGATGGATGCTCTGGATCAAGCTGATCGTCGGCACCACGATCGGCACCATGCTTGCATCTGGTGGAGCCAATGCGCTCAATATGTGGTATGAATCTGATCGTGATGCGTTGATGAATCGCACGAAAATTCGCCCGATCCCATCGAAGAGACTTTCTGCTCGCTTTGTGCTGCTCTTTGGGATTGGCATGACCGTTGTTGGGACGCTCATCCTCTGGCTGACTTGTGGGATTATCCCGGCACTCGTTGCGATTGTTACGACGGCTTCGTATGTTCTGATTTAYACGCCTTTGAAACCGATCACGATTACCAACACACTCATCGGTGCGGTCCCCGGCGCCCTTCCAACCATGATCGGCACCACGGCTATCGGCAGCACWCCAGTTGCCCCAATGGCCGGCTTTGAACTGCTGATTGAACCCATCGGGTTGATGCTCTTCACGCTGATGTTTGTCTGGCAGTTGCCTCACTTCTTTGCCATCGCATGGATGTGCAAGGACGACTACAAGGCTGGCGGATTTCGGATGCTTCCGATTGTTGATCCCAAGGGTAATCATACCGCGGTAACCATGATTGTCACCTCGGCCATGCTGATCCCATGCGGGCTTGCCCCGCTCTGGATTATCCCTGATCTTGCAGGATGGTTCACCGCGGGGGCATCAATACTGCTTGGCGGGTTGCTTATTTATCTGAGCATCAAGTTCGCCATTACACGCACAGACAAAGCTGCCCGGAAGGTGTTCTTTGGCTCGATCATTCACCTGCCGGTTTATCTTATTGTGTTCGTCGCGGAGGCATCGATCAGGACACTCATCGCATGAGTGCCATCGAACTCAAAGACATTCGCGTTGTGTATCACACAAAGAAGACGGGCGAGCGTGTAGCACTCGATTGCTTCTCTATCTGCGCCAACAACGAAATGCTGGCCCTGCTCGGTCCGAACGGCTCGGGGAAATCGACGCTTCTCAATGTGATCTCCCAAACGATCACCCCCGGCTCAGGTACGGTTATTGCTCCAACTTCACGCAATAAACTCAGTGTTGTTTTCCAAACTCCAGCCCTTGATCAACTCCTCACCGTCCGCGAAAACTTGATGGTCGCAGGCGCATTGCATGACTTATCGAAGGCTGATATTCAATCGCGAATCACGACCATCACCAGCGATCTTGGGCTTGAAGATCGGCTCGATGATCAGATTCGGCATCTTTCGGGCGGGCTTGCTCGCCGAGCAGACCTTGCCCGGGCATTGATCCCCCACCCAAGCGTACTATTGCTCGATGAGCCAACGACTGGTCTCGATATCGATGCCCGGCGAATCTTCTGGGAAACCCTCGATCGGACCCGTTCTCGCTTTGAGATGACAATCATCCTTGCAACCCACATCACCGACGAGGCCGAGCATGCGGACCGCGTGGTGATGATGCGTGATGGGCAAAGCGTCAAAGACGACACGCCGAGCAGCCTTAAGGCTACATTGGGCGATCGCATCATTCGGATCATGCTCGACCAAGAGGCCGATGCCCCACAGATATCGGCGTGGCTTACGAGCAACAACATTGAACATGTCACCTGTGATCATCTAATCATCGGACACCACGCCAACGCATCACTCGCAGCATCATGCCCTGTTGAATCCGCAGCGATTACCATCGCCCCGCCAACACTCGCTGATGTCTATACCTACTACGCCCAAACTCCAGTTGTTGAGCCAGAGACAGGAGCCATCTCATGATTGGCATCCGAGCAACCAATGCACTTACCAAGCGAGAGTTGATCCGCCAAACGCGTCAGCCTTCGCGAATCATTGCCTCGATCGCAACCCCCATGCTTATCTGGTTGTTCATCGTCGGCGGSTTCTCAAACTCSATCGGMGMWGTCGCMCAATCWGAYGCCACSATCGGMGCSTACACSATYCCSGGMATGGCTTCGCTCACCGTGATGTTTGCTTCAATCTTTGCATCGATTTCATTGATCCAAGATCGTCACGACGGCGTTCTGCGTGCGGCGCTCGTTTCGCCAGCACCCAGATGGTCGATTGCAATGAGTAAAATTGGTGCAGGTTCAATTCTCGCTTTGCTTCAAGCACTTATCGTTTTGCTCACACTTCCATTCTTGGGTGTATCGCTCACACCTATTGCGATCCTTGGTGCAATCGCAGCGCTCGCGTGTATTTCGATTGCGCTGATCGGGCTTGGCCTTGCCTTGGCGTGGATGGTTGATTCAACCCAAGGTTTTCATGGCGTRATGAATGCGATCTTGATGCCGATGTGGCTTACTTCGGGTGCTGTTTTTCCCGTTGAAAACGCTGCGGGCTGGCTCAAGGTTATCGCTTTGATCAATCCGCTTACCTGGACGCATACCGCGAYGCGTTCATCGCTAGGCATGGACACAGGCTACTCCCCAACGCTCGCGTGGATTATTTCTGTAAGCTTTGCAGCCTTCGGAATCGCCATCGCAACCTATGCCATTTCACGCCCAATCAAATCACAGGCTTAACCAAAGGCTTTCATATGCGACCACGCGTTCTCATCCGCTCAATGATTCTGATGCTCATCACCTTTTCCGGGATCGCGGCCTTCTATGTATACTCCAAACCAAAGCCGACACAGTTCCCGACAAAACCAATGCTTCTCGACACAGACAACCCGTATGCAGCACTCTTAAWTCCTGCATTCAAACTCACCGATTCCAACAACAACACCATCGACGAAACCATTCTCGATGGCCAATACACAGTGRTCGATTTCTTCTACACTTCATGCCCACTCATTTGCCCAACAATGTCCAAAGCCATGCAAGAAGTCCAGGATGCAACCGCTGGCACAAACTTAAAACTCTTGAGCATCTCCATCGACCCACAGGTTGATACGCCTGAGGTTATCAAAAACTACAGCAATGCCTTTCAGGCCGACCCTGATCGTTGGCGATTTGTCACCGGCGACATGGACACGATCTCCATTCTGCTCATGGGCATGAGCTTCGACCTTGGCACACTGAGCACCGATGATGGTTTTCGAAATATTGATCACCCATCGACCCTAATCCTGCTCGGACCTGATCGCCATGTCATCAAACTCTACCGATATTCCGACCCTGACCAACTCGCAGAACTCATAGAAACAGCCCGCAAACTTGCGGGCTGAAAAAGAGCATTTATACTCAAGAACTCACTTGTTTTTACGGGCCAAAGCCATTGCTGATTCGACTTCATCAACGGTCTTTGGGATCATCGACGATAGATTCCGCGACCCAGTCTTTGTCACCACAAGATCATCTTCGATTCGAATTCCAATGCCTTCATCGGGCAGATAGATCCCAGGCTCGATCGTCACAACCATGCCTTCCTTGAGCGGCAACGCTGGAGACGGATCATGTGTTTCGAGCCCAAGATGATGCCCAATACTATGCGGGTAAAAATCGCCATAGCCTGCATCATCGATCACCTTACGAGAGGCCGCGTCAACTTGTGCCATCGTCGCCCCAGGCTTGATTGCCTTGATCGCAGCCCGCTGTGACTTGAGAACAATGTTGTACAACTTAGCCTGCTTGGCGSWRWAMTYTYYGWTKWYTKSAMGMKYRYSWKYGMTWWMAKWWKSAYRRCSTMCGRTSWYKSCRYCWYMMWMGMSYWYAAGYAMMYSACCATCATTTGCAAGACCGTTATTCGATTTGTAATGCAGTACTGTACCATTATGGCCTGAACCAACGATTGGATTAAACGCGTTGCGGATAGATCCCATCTCAGCAAAGCCACCAACGAGCGCATTATGCAACTCCCGTTCGTTTACGCCGCCAGCGATTTTTTTCATCACGCATTCAATGCCGTGAGCGGTCGCTTTGATTGCGTTTTTGATTTGCTTGATCTCGGCCGTACTTTTTACGAGCCGAAGGTTTTGGACAAGGTCTGTTTTATCCTCAATCGCACATCCTGGAATTCTCGAAACAACCTCCTTGAAGAGTTCGAGGTCTTTGGATACAGGAGCCGAGTACGCTGCAAATGGATGCAAACACGCGAGTCGCCTTGTCCGCTTGGCTGCTTCGGTCATCAAACGAGGCAATGCGTAGTTTCGCATGACCGAATCGAATCCCGTCTCATCACGAAGTTTCTGCGAAACCTGATCTCGATACCCATCCCACACATCAATCTCAGGGTTGACAGGCTTGAGCAGCAGTACGATTCTCTTCTTCGCATCTGCATTTGAAGGATCAAAGAACACCATCGCACCGGGCTCGTCATCGATGCCGGTGAGGTATTTGAAGTTCATATCTGGCATCCACTCGCCTAGCAACGGCGGCGCACCTTCGCCAGCAAACATCAGCCCAACCGCGCCCTTCAGACCGGTTAAAACTTTCTTTCGGCGAGCCTGATACTCGCTTAACTTGATCGATGAATCCATCTTGTTCTCCTGTCAAATATTCGTTTCGCCCATATGTATTCAGGCCAGATTGAGTGCGCTTTTTAGTGCCGATTCTGCTTCTGGCGAGCGCATCTTTTGTTTTCCATAGCCCATTACTGCGCCCGCTGCAACAGATTCTTCGAGTGATTCAGGGAAGTTGGAGATCAGCATTGCAGGCGGCGAGCCTGTTGCGAGATTGCTGATGAACTCAATTCCAGACTCGGTGCCGAACTGGCCATCGAGCACTCGATTGACGACCAATAGCGAAAGCTGATCCATCATGCCTACGAGATCATCCATCGAGTTGAGCCGATGCAATACTGCCCCTGGCACAAAGCCCATAATCGAACTCTGAAGCGCGAAGGCATCCGGTCCGCAATGCCCAACCAACGCAATTTGAATCTCACTCATATCAACTCCGTTCTGTGCGTGCTTCTTGCGAAGCCGACGACCCTGCCACTGAAATAACGACTGTCCTAGCTTGAACATGTACAACAATAGGACCAACTCTATGAACAAGAGGCTCGGTATCATCAGATTTGATCGCACGGATCAAACCTTCCACCGTTTGGCGATTGATTGAATCCGCCCCATCTCCGCCGAGCACATCGCGCACATAGACGAAAACGAGTTCTGCCAACACCGCCCGAGGCTCATCGCGAAGCTCACCACGCGCCCAAGACCATTGATCACCATCGCGTGTAGCCTTCACAAGCACATCATCACGGACAAAGCTGGCAATACAATCCGACGCGTCTTGGCATGATCTTGCCAGCTTGGAAGCCCTCGATGCGATCTGTGGCTCAATCTCGCGCAGCATGGGGACGACTGAATGACGAATCTGGTTCCGCAAATATGTTGTATCATCATTCGTATGATCGTGCTGCCAACCCAACCCGGCCAGATKACAAAGCTCTTCGATTTCTTGGCGGGTCACTTCGAGCATAGGACGCACGATCGCGATGCTTCCGATCATCCGTCTCGACGACATCCCGCCCATGCCTCGAACTCCTGCGCCTCGAATCATGTGCATCAATATCGTTTCGAGTTGATCATCTGCGTGATGCCCGGTCGCGATGATCTTCGCATCAACCTCTTGAGCAACTTCGACCAGTGCTGCATATCGGGCGATGCGAGCGTTGTGTTCGAGATTTCCACTTTGTGACTTCACAACAACCGCGCGTTCGATAAATGGGCAATCGAGCAACTTGGCGAGTTGTTTTACTGCATCTCGGTCTGCATGGGACGAGGCATCCTCTCGAATATCATGTACGACATGCGCGATGATTGGTTTAGGATTCACCAACGCGAGCGCAGCTGCCAATGCGACAGAATCGGCACCACCCGAACATGCAACGACCGTTTTTCGATCAAGATCTCTGACAGCCTTGCCGCCGGTATATTCACGCCACCGGCGCAGGATCCGCGCCGCAACGGGATGATTCCGAGAAATCATCGGCTTTGCACACTGATCGTCAGCTTGTTGCGGCACATCTTCCACACCCTGATGATACTGTGATAGAATCGCACAAGCGACCCGGAGACCAAACCGGTACCCAGATCAGGAGCAAACGGTGCAACTTGGACCCTCAGAAATCATCAAACCGCCCGCCGATCAGCCCGCCCTCGTTGAGCAAGCCGATGTACAAGCATCAGATACAACTGGCAATGCGGATACCGGCACCATCCAAGCAAACGAAGGCGTAGCAATCCAACGCATATTCAATCGTCTGCAATCCGGCGATTCACAGCTTCCAAACGCACTACTCATCGGCGGCGTGCTGCTCATGCTGATCATCCTGATGCGCAAGCTCAGGAAAAACCACAAAGCCAACGCCAAAAGATCAAACAAACAACTTTCACCCTCCAAGCGAATCGCTAATATTCATGCACAGGCCAATGCCACAATGGACCCCGCGTACAGAGTTATGGTCGATGCAGAAGAGATGGCCCGTCGGCTCGGAGCAACCCTCGACAATAAAGCAGCTCGATTGGAGTTGTTGATCGAAGAAGCAGATCGAAAGCTGGCGATTCTCAACCGTTCGTTGGCCAATCCTGTGCAGAGTGCTTTGGAAGATCATTCAGCACCCATCCAGCCATCACGCACGATCGACCCTTCGCTGCTCGATCGCGCTCGCATGGAACAAGATCTTGAAGAACGCCAAACACGCGTTGCAGGGCGAATCGAACCGAACTATCCTCAGCCGTCTCCAGCACCAGAGCCTGTGATCGAAGAACCCATATCTATTCAGTCGCAAGTTATCGAACTTGCAGCTTCGGGGCTCTCGAACATTGAAATTGCTCATCAGCTCAAGCAGCCCATCGGGCAGGTCGAGCTGATTCTCAATCTGCGGAAGCAACAGGGCTGATCATGCCTTGCGTCGGGTTGGCTTCTTTTTGCTGACCTTTTTGCTTGTCTTCTTGTTGACCTTCTTGCTTGTTTTTTTCGCCGCTTTCTTCTTTGCTACTTTCTTCGCACTTCCTTTTGCACGCCCCGGCTCTACTGGCACACGCATCGGCGTACAACCAGCTTCAACGCCAACATCAGCATGCAATGCCATCATCGCCTCAGATGTCAGACGCAACTTACCACTACGATCAACCTGGAACGCCGTTTGGACTGCACGAAAATCTCCGTCAGAACTCAACACGGACACAATCCCCACCTGATCAGTCTGCCCATGCAAAATCGAAGCGCCAAGCTTCGCATGAAAAGTATCATTGATCAGATCAATCTCATCGGTCTTCGCCGTGATGTAAGGGCCACCATCAAACGGATCAACAAACCCATGATACTCAAATCCTAGCTTCTCGAGCATCCGTCGTGCAGGCACAGTATCTGGGCCAACTTCACCAATCTGCGCCCTCGCCGCCGGCGGCAACAAAGACAAATGAATATCACCCTCAGGTAACAACTCCGTCATGAACTCACGCGAATACTGACAAAACCGATCCGCCTCGTCATAGCTCAACGGAATAAACCGCCGACCAAGCGTATCCCATACCAATGACTCGCCATTGGATGTAATCGGAGCCATCAACTCCGCCAATATCGTCGGCCTAAACATCTTGCGGTGCAATCCCATAAAATGAAAACGGATCAACGCCACAAACCGACCAAGCTTCATCTTGTGACCACGGAACGAAGGCTGCAAAATCAACCCGCCAAGCTCCGTCGGCCCGCTCTCATCAAGATGCACCCGGGCAACCGTGTGCTTCGTCCCAAACTTCAARTCATTCGCATACTTCTCGCGCGTTTCGAGCTTAAAGCACACATTGGGATGCCCCGGCCCGCCCATCTGCGATACCAACTGGCTCGTCCCAATACACGCCTCCGAGTTCACCTCTTCGATCACGAACATAAAGATATCCGCCATCGCAGTCTTCTCAGAAATCCCGCCCTTGCCACTTGGGCCTTTGGGTTTGTGCACGCTCTTGGCGTTGCCGCCGGCACGCATAAAACTCTTTCGCGAGTTACGGATCTTGTCCGCAATGATCTCTTGATCTGGTGGCAGATTGATAAAGTGCACCATCTTCGACATCTTGTGAAGCGTCGGAAGATCACTCATCATCGCCCTGCGAACTACATACATCGGAGCACCCTTGGCCATTATGAATCCCCCGCCGCGACCTTAGCCAATGCTTTTTCCATGCACTCAAACACGCGTGGCCAATCTTCCATCTTCATTGCAAGCAATGGCGGCAGCATCCGCACATGGAATGGGCCGTGCCCGCAGTAGAAACAAATCACGCCCTGTTTGTAGGCTTCTTTACACGCTGCCATCACCTTCTTCTTGTCGCCACCAAACGGCGTGAACCGCATCATGCCGCCCAAGCCGCCAGTGAATCCTTCGATCCCCTCTGTCTCGGGGAACCAATCCGGATGCTTGACAATCAACGCATCAACCTGCTTGCAAAACTCTGCATGATGAGCAGCGAACTTGCCATTGGGGCCGTAGTTCCCGCCAGCAGACAACTCATCAAGAAGCACATTCCCAACCGTAAAATCAACAGTCGCCCCGGTGAATGTACCGGACAGCAGCCCCGGYTTCGGGTTRTAYTCTTCGGTGTACAKCGTSGCACAYGCCTGCGTCATCTTSCCAACWGTACASACATCGATRTACTYGCCMAGGTTGTARTAYTCATASGCRAACATCTGCTCGGTRCGCCCAAAKGTYTGGATYTCATCGGCCCACACMGCAATGCCGTGCGCCTTRCAGAACTCCATCAACGCCTTGAGATAATCWGGRTTCGATACATTGAACCCGCCTTCRCCCTGAACRAGYTCAAAGATRAARGTCGAAATCTGWCCSGCRTARCGYGTGTGGTATCGTTCGAGTCGRCTRATYGTGTAATCAATAAACTTCGTCGCCCCGCCCATCTCGTCGGCACGATCYTTRTTCCAGAAYGGCACATAATCRACCAGCGTYGTCAAAGGCACRCCYTGRCGACCGCCMGCRCTATCACCGATCTGMGCCATCGTCACWSWTCGMCCCATRAAGCAGTTYTCRAAKGCAAGCACYCGGCTCGCCGGMGCATGCTTCTGRTARCACACCTTAAKCGCACTCTCATTRGCCATCGCRCCMGAAGTCGTRATGAACGCATGGGCAAGSYTYGAGTTCTTCGAWGCGTGCTCAATRAGCCGCTCRCCRAARGTGACSGCATCRTACGAAGTCTGTARRTTSCCATGCTTGGTSGTRTCAAGCAACGAAGCRTCAAGYTGKGCYTTGATCACCTTCGGGTTYGARTGCCCWARGAAATGCACACCGATCCCRRTRAGCATRTCCCAYTTGACCGACCCATCMGCCATCTCKACSARCGCMCCATTGCCRACACCCGAMGAAATACTCGGATACATCAAMGGRCGWCCCTTGATCTTSSCMGCATCWGYAAGCATCTGCTTAAARTCMGTTGCRATCTCWGCGGTYGGCTCRCGCACATCGGTGATCTGYGCTGAATAYTCGCCAACCTTTTCAACAATCGTRTYGAAKGCYGCGTGGATRYTCTCRTCGTGAAGCAACCCGTCGCCGACGGTGCCTTTGGTCGTGGTCGATGTCATGTCARACTCCTGTCTWTCAAACTACCTRTTATCCTCGGAACCGCCTGCAGACAATCTCGCGACCAAAATCGCAAGCAACTGACAGCGTTCAACAAGACTCGTTAAATCAATCCATTCGTCGGGCGTGTGCAAGCCACCCCCGCGTACACCAAGTGTGTCGATCGTGGGCAACCCCGCGCTTTGCAGCACATTGCCATCGCATACGCCGCCGGTAGACGCAAACGGAAGCTTCTGCCCCAGTGCCTCCGCAACCGCACGCGCACGCAAACCAAGCGCTTCGACCGCCGGGATCAAAGGCTTGGCAGGACGGTTAAAACTCCGCCGAACGATCACGCCCGGAATAGCCCCGCCTTCGGTTTGTAAAGCATCAAGCTGCACCGCTAACTCATCGGCGATCGTGTTATCCGCGAAGCGTACATTCCCCCAAGCCATCGCAGAATCCGGCACCGCGTTCGTCGCAACCCCACCCTTGATTGGTCCGATATTCAATATCTTCCCTCGGGCAGGTTCTGGGAACTTGGCCGACTCGGTAATACATCGCGCGAGTTCAACCACCGCAGATCGCCCATCAACAAACGCCCGCCCAACATGCGCACTCTTGCCGATGATTTCAAACATGAACTGGCCAGAGCCCATACGCTCGATCGCCAACTCACCGCCGGGCAATGCCGGCTCAAGGGCCAAACCAAAGTCGTGCAGCTTCGCCTGATCTTTGAGCGCCTTCTCAGAGTGATAAGTCCCGGTCTCTTCATCGCCATTCAAGGTGAAGGTCCAGTTCGCAGCGACGCCACACTCTTCGAGTGCTTCAAGGGCAGCGACCGCAATGATCAGCCCACCCTTCATATCCACACACCCAGGACCAAGTGCGGTCTTGCCACCAGGCGCAATGCTCAGCTTGCGAAAATCCCCCTCAGGATCATGCACGGTATCCAAGTGCCCCGCGATCATCACGCGACCTTCTTTGACRCCATTGAGCCGTTGGCACACCGATGTCGTCGGCACATACGCCCCCGATTCCCCGCCGAGCAACCATTCAGGCTTGGAATCCCCATCGACCCGATGGGTCGATGCGCCCAATGCCTCAAGCCGTTTCTCGAATCGTTCACGCGTCTCCTCGATCGCACTTTCGTTGTTCCCACCAGTAGGCGTTTCAACATGGAGACGAAGATCTTCAAGCAGCGCACTGCTCTTACGAGCAATGGCATCCGCGACGCGCTGTTCTGTTTCTGAAAGTTTCACCAACGAGTCTAGGAGCCTACTAAAACACCCTTCCAGCGTCAGGAAGGGCSATTTTGTACAATCACACTTTAAACTCGATAGGGCATGTTCGCCGAGAAAGATTCACGCGCAATCGCGTTCATTTCTGTTGAAAAAGCTGACCAAGATCGATCACCACGCCGTTGGGGAAGTACAAATCAACATTGAGTTCGTTCTTTCCAAGCGATGTAAACACCAGGTTTGTCCGCCCAGACATTTGTGCATTGACAAAGTCACCACCCGATGGGCCGGCGTATTTATTGTTGTTCCGTTTGTCGGCGTGCATGTGATAATGCACCAGCGAACGATCTGAATACCGGAACATATCGTCCGAAGCAACAAACCGCTGATCATTCAGCCGATCTCGCGAACGCGGACGATACAACACCGCACGAAATCCGGTATTGGCATCTTGCTCAATAATCCCGCCGTACTCTGTCGATGTGTCTTTCTTATCGAGCGTGCGCTGAGTAAAAATCTGCTCTGCGACCACAGCGTTTGCGATTGCATCATCGACAACCAAGATGGTCAACAGATCCGCCCATGTCAGATATTCGGCCCAATCGCCAAGCCGTTCCTTGCGTGGCATTTCGCCCTTTTGGCTCTTGCGTTTGTGATGCGTGCGGTTGCTCAACCGTTCATCTGCGACTCCGAAGAGTCCGTCGCGGTCGAGCGTGAGCCAAGCCGGTCGATTGATCGAAGCCCATCGAATCGCTTCGAGATGTCGAAGCTCAAGCCCATCTCGTTGCCCACGCATCAGTGTTGAAACAGCCTTGGCTGTTTGTGCCCACCACTGTGTGTTGAGCCTTTGATTTCGCTGATCAACATGCTGACGCAAACTCGAAAGCCATGCAATTTCCATCGCGGTGTCAGGCATCACGCCAAGCTCTCGCTGGGCTGCACGAAGATCGGCAACCATGACCCGAGATCCTGCTTCTGCATCGATATCAAAGTTCGCATCAATCAACGCCCGTCGCAAATCTCCCGATTCATCGAGCCGGGCGAGCAATGCCCAAGCATCGTCGCGCGTGCGTTGGCTCAGCCGAAGCACTGCCTGCTCACGCACATCGCTTGAGCCCGCCGATGGATTCAGAAACACATCAAAGACAGTGCGTTCGATATTCATATCTGGACGCAATGCGATCAATGCAGCCCGTTCATCGCGCTCGCTATCGGGAACATTGGGACTCATCCTGGCATAGCTCCGCACAAGCGCAGGCACAAGTTCTGTCCAGTTTCCATCAACTGCACTCTTGGCCATGATCCGAACCGCGTCCGGGGATCGCTCTGTTGGCAACAACAACCTGGCCATCGCGCGAGAATCGGCATTGCCTTCCTCAGATTGGTCCGACATCAACAGCTCAAGGACTGTGAGACGAAGGTTTGAACTCGTTGCGTTTGACCATGCAAGGTTCTTGAGGGCCTTGCGTGTCCGCTCACGAACTCGCACGCCCTTTTCTACCTCATCCCATGCCAAGCGTGCTGCCTGAACCCGGTCGCGTTCGAGTAACTCAGGGTTTCGCAGATCGAGCAGCGGATTGCCAGTAGGCGTAAAACTGCTGCTTGCAGAACACCCACCACCAAACATCGGAAAACCCGCTCCAAGAACCAAAGCCATCAGCATGCCTGTCCAGCAGGATTTACACTTTTTTGAATGTCTTTTCATCGTACAACAGTGTAGAGAGTCTTCACGGTGGAACCCACTTAAGATGACAACTAGAATCAACACGCTCGGTAATCACATGCCGACGGAGCCCCAACCATTATGTCTGACACCACACAATCCCTCCATGAACGCGTCGCCTTTGTCATTGATCGCATCCGCCCAGCAGTCCAAGAAGACGGCGGCGATATCGAACTCGTCGAGGTCACCGATGCTGGCGTCGTCAAGATTAAAATGCACGGCGCATGCGTCGGCTGCCCATCCTCCGACATGACCCTCCGCATCGGAATCGAACGCAACCTCAAAGATCGGATTCCAGAAGTGACAGCCGTCCAAGCTGTTGACGAGGGTTAATGAAAAGGGCAAATTCACTCTTGAGTGTCTTTAAACCCTGTTTTACGATCTTAAACACGCCAAGCATGCCAACAAAGAATCCGTAATTACTGCGCGTTGCACGAGTTGCAACTTTTCTCTTGGTCATTGCTCAACTCTGTGATATACTCCATGCACACGAAAGCCAACGAAGGCGAAGAAGTAGTTTGGAGCATTGGATGCTAGTAATCACAAGAAGAGAAGGCGAAGAAGTCGTCATCGGCGACCCGAAGAACCCCATCGGCGTTGTTCGCATCGCGTCGGTCAAAGGCGAACGAGTGCGCATCGCATTCGACTTCCCAAGGGAAATCGAGATTCATCGCCGAGAGATCGCCGACCAGATCATCATCGAACTCGATGAATCCCCTGCGGTCATCGGCGAGATCAAACCCGCCACCGCCCACTGACCAACTCAACCTATCCATTAAAAAACACCCTGTAATCTACAGGGTGTTTTTCTTTGTCTATTTTGGTGATCTCAGCTTATTCTGGATCGCCGCCGGCCATGTCGTAGACCCAGCTTTCGATCGCACGATCAAGATCTTGCACATCGCCATCGTTGAAGAACAATCCGATTTCCTTGGCAGCAGCTTCTGGTGAATCTGAGCCATGAATCAGGTTGAACGAGTTGGATACACCAAAGTCGCCACGAATAGTCCCWGCATCMGCCTTWGAACCAAARGTCGCMCCCATCATCGAGCGAGCRATCGCRATCGCMCCMACSCCACGAATMGCSAGCACACACACWGGCGAYGAKGTCATAAAMCCAACAAGMCCRTCATARAAMGGCTTGCCCTTGTGATCAGCATAATGAGTCCCCGCGAGTTCAGCCGAGATCGTCATCATCTTCATCCCAACGATTGCAAGCCCTTTTTCTTCAAAGCGAGTAATAATCTTGCCCATCAGCCCGCGTTGTACTGCATCGGGTTTGAGGATAATCAGTGTGGTTTCCATAGCCAGTTCTCCCAGTCGTATCGATCTGTGTTTCAGTGGTTTAAACCCTGCTCAGCACCTGCTGAGATGGGCCACGATTGTAGGCTCCATAAATAGTGAATTGAGCCCTCAAAAGCATGGTTTCAACCAATAAAAAACGGGTGCCCAATGAAGAGCACCCGCAGTGGGTCAGGTTTATTTGGATATACATCCAACAGGCGAAACCTATGCCTGTATCAAATCAAATCTCAGCGACGACGGCGTGCGCCGACGAGACCACCAAGACCGAGCAACGCGAAGGTGCCTGGGGTTGGGACAGTCGCGAACACGACATTGTCAAGGTAGATCGCTTCTGAACCGGAGTTGGACTCGAGTTCAACATACAGCGTAGCTTCGGTGTAGGCGCTCAGGTCGAGGTTCATGTTCAACCATGAGCCTTCGATCATGAGATCGTTTACATCGCTACCAATGGTGTTGAGAATATCAACGGAAGTTCCGCCATCAACAACAGCCCAGATATGGATGCTGTCGTCAGATTCCCAGCCGGTGGTCTGAATATAGAGGTCGAAGCTCAAGTTCCACGCGCCAACATAGTTGACTGTGTCAAACGACATGCCCATGGTGCCGTCGGCATCCTGCATTTCGTAACCCTGTACGCCATCGGTGAATGCACCAACTGTGCCTGCAAAGTTAGTCGCACCAACGAAGTCACCATCGGTGAGTCCGACGCCGCCACGGGTGTTGCGGTAGTACGCGTCGTAACCCATTTCGGTGCCGTCTGCAAGGAAGTCAACGACCGACTGCCCAGCATTGTTGATCAAATCATGATCTACCGAAGCATCGCCGGTGTCGACATAACGATCACCAACAAAAGCATTCTCAAAGCTTGTCGAAGCGATGACACCAGCCGAAGCGGTACCAGCGAGCGCAGCCAATGCGCCTGCAATCAAAACATTTTTCATCTTGTCTCTCCTTGTATTTCTCTCTCGTTCACCAACACAGCAAACGAATCTCTCAGATTCCCGCGACGCCTGACGAGGGCTCTCTCAACTTCCCTCGCCACATGGGATTGGCACTCAGGCAAATGCCCGAATACCACAAGCATGATACAGGATAATTAGCGAATGTCACTGGTAAAGATGTGTGTTTTCTGTGAAGAATTCACATCAACCAAACACTTTCATGCCCATATCCCCACCATTTCCTTCCTATTTCATGCTATCCTCCCCTCAAACAACCCCAAAAAGCCTGCAAACACGCAGTTTTCACCGCCAAGGAGGGTGGGATGGCCGCTAAAAAAACAACAAAAAGAACAAAAGCTGACGCCGAATCCATGGCCACCAAGCAAAGAGACATCTCTGTCTCCGAGTTCTTCGCCAAAAACAGACACCTCCTCGGGTTTGATAACCCCCGAAAAGCACTCCTCACCACCGTCAAGGAAGCCGTAGACAACGCCCTTGACGCCTGCGAAGAGGCATCAATCCTCCCAGCGGTCGAAATCAAAATCGAAGAAATCACCGCCCCACCATCCAAAACCAAACCCGGTCGCTACCGCGTAACAATCACCGACAACGGCCCAGGGATCGTCCGCAAGCAAATCGAAAACATCTTCGGGCGCCTCCTCTACGGCTCAAAGTTTCACCGCCTCAAAATGTCGCGTGGCCAACAAGGCATCGGCATCTCCGCCGCCGGCATGTACGGACTCATGACCACCGGCAAGCCCATGGTCATCACCACACGACCACACAAAAATAAACCCGCGCATTATCTCGAACTTGCGATGGACACCACAAAGAACAAGCCCGAAGTCACCGTCGATATCGAAACCGATGACTTCCGCCCAGGCACCGGCACACGCGTCTCCATCGAGATGGAAGCCAAGTTCTTCAGAGGCAAAGGCTCCGTAGAAACCTACCTCGAACAAACCGCAATCTCAAACCCCCACTGCGAAATCACCTTCATCCCGCCAGACAAAGCAAACGAAAACCCAGACCTCGCCGAAGCGGAACAAACAATCGCCCCAGATTCCAAAGGCATCCTCCGCACACAAGAATACTCCGACCGCATTGTCTACCCAAGAACCGTCGACGAACTCCCACCAGAAACCGAAGAGATCAAGCCGCACCCCTATGGCGTAGAACTCGGCACCTTCCTCACCATGCTCAACAAAACCGAGCAAAAACAACTCTCAGGATTCTTCAAAAACGAGTTCTGCCGCGTCCCGCCTTCCACCGTCGCAAACATTACCAAAGAGGCATCGAGCAAAGGCAAGTCGTACTCCGGGCAATCATGGGTCAAAACCATCGACCCATCCGACGCCGAGAAAATCTATACCTCACTCCAAAACGCAAAGCTCCGTTCCCCACCAACCGATTGCCTCTCACCCATCGGCGTACAACAAATGCTCGCCGGCCTGCTCAAAGGCGTCAAGGCCGAGTTCTACACCGCCTCCACMCGCRMACCCGCCGTCTACCGCGGCAAYCCSTTCCARATCGAAGCCGCCATCGCCTTCGGMGGCAACCTCCCCGGCGATCAACAAGCACGCRTCWTCCGMTACGCCAACCGCGTMCCRCTGCTCCAYCAACARTCCGCATGCTCGGCATTCAAATCAGTCATCGACACCTCSTGGAAAAACTACGGCATGCAACAACCCCGAGGYGGCGTCCCCGTCGGGTCGCTCGTCGTCATGATCCACATGGCATCCGTCTGGGTGCCCTTTACATCTGAGTCCAAAGACGCGATCGCGGACTACGACGAAATCAGAAAAGAAATGCAGCTCGCCCTCCAAGAGTGCGGCCGCAAGCTCGGACAATACATCCGCCGCCGCCAACGCATGAAGCGTGACGCCCAAAAACGAGATGTCTTCGAACGCTACATCGGCGAAATYWSWAAGGCCTGCMAYCACCTCACSGGYACCGAYACCCAAGARCTSTACGAYGCCYTSTTRAAGCAAGCCARACGMMGMACCGAAATCGCCGACGCMCAGCTCGAYGACGARGGCAACTTYRTCAARGACKMCSMMGGCCGACTCGCCAAGKCMGACGATGTMATCATYCTCGAMGAMYYMGRCRCYCYWYCWGARKSYTCARSMKNCCNGAAGRSMAAYCMKKYCNTCAARAARAAACGMGTMWCCAAAAAAACAACCAAGAAACGCACCACCAAAAAATCAGCAAAGGCGGCTTCCGGGCTGTTCGGGGGTTAAGCCATGGCCAAGAAAATCACCAAAAAGAAAATCGTCAAAAAAGTCTCCCAAAGGGCGCCCACCACGACCACAAACAAAATCACCATACGCCCAAAATCCGCAAACGCGGCCAAGCGTGACAAAGAAACAGCCGTCAAGCTCGAATTACTCGCCGGCGGCATCGTTGCCTCCGCACTCGGTGGACGCGAACCAAAATTCGAAGTCCCCATCCGAGGCCCATCAAACACCAAATGGCTTAAATCAAAGGGAATCCTGCAAATGGGTTCCTCAACAAGCACACGCCAACTCTTCAACCTCGGCCAAGCCCGCAAGTTCATGCAAACACTCCTCCACTCCAAATCAGTGGACGAGCTACTCGTCGCCGACAAAACACTCTCGCTCCGTGGTATGTTCTACAAATCACTCCACACCATCGAGAACACCAAAGAAAAAACATTCGACGACCAAACCGAATCCGACGGCATCCTCGAAGACCTCGAAGTATCCCTCGGCTCGCTCCGAGAAGAACTCCATGTCTTCGCCAAAAAACGCGGCACCATGGTCGGCAACATCACCGTCGTCGACAACGGCGACCACATCAACTGCGCCAAAATGGGCTCCGGCGGCTACGCAATCCCATCAATCTGCGAACCAGAAGTCATCCAGTTCAAAGATGTCAAAGCAGACTTCATCCTCCATGTAGAAAAAGACACCGTCTGGCAACGCTTCAACGAAGATAGATTCTGGGAACAACACAACTGCATCCTCACCGAAGGCTCCGGGCAACCAACCCGAGGCGTCCGCCGAATGCTCCACCGWCTCAACAAAGAGTACGGCCTCCCCGTCTACTGCCTCCTCGACTGCGACCCCTGGGGACACTACATCTATAGCGTCATCAAACAAGGCTCAATCTCACTCGCATTCGAATCCAAACGCCTCGCCATCCCAGACGCAAAATACATCGGCATCCGCTCAATAGACTACGAACGCTGCGGCCTAACCGACGATGTAAAAATCGAACTCAACGACCGCGACATCAAACGCGCCAAACAGATCGCCGCCTACCCCTGGTTCGCCGACAACAAGCAATGGCAAAAAGAGATCAAACTCATGCTCACCAACGGCTTCAAAATGGAAGTAGAATCCCTCATCACCAAAGACATCTCCTATGTCACCGAGGAATATGTCCCCGCAAGACTCAAAGCCAAAGATTGGTTAGGTTAACTACACTGCACACGGCCCAAATACAATCCCGATGGGCACACGGACACTCGTTTTGTGTTTAATAATACTTTACAACAAGTTTTATGCAATAACAGCAAATCCGCTTTGACATGGATGAACATTTGCTGTATCCTTTGGTATTGTAGTAATACTCCAGAACAAAGGGCTTAGCATGAATACGAAACTCTTGATCGGCACAGCAACATTATCCTGCCTAGCAATCCATACCGCAGCAGATGTTGTTATTTTTGAAAATGACAACCCAGCCTTTAGAGTGGGATATGCAAGCGCTTTTTTCCCAAGCATATACCAGAGGCTCGACATCACAATGGACGCATGGAACCAACCCCCCGTGTTCAGAGAACCCACCCCGTCTATGCCTGGGGAGTTCTCCTTTAGCTACGCACCAGCCGGCACTTCTGGCGGTAGCTCATACAAGTCAGTAGGCGGGTTCCAAACCCTCGACATAGCCCTCGGCTCCCCGGTGCCCACTCGTATCTTTTCTCACGGTACCTGGGTCAATGTCACTTATCTCAATGTTCCGATGAATGCCCCCGCGGGGTATGTAGTGGATGCGACTACAAATTTTGTGCCGCAAGGACTCGACATCTATGTCAGCAATGCGGATCTCCCAAACGGCTCGCTTGTTTCAGACACATTAATCACCATGCCTATTTCGCTGACTATTGATGGCCAGCCTCACTACGGCTTTATCGAAATCGAAAAACTAATTAGCGATGACTCTTTCTCATGGAACGCTGTTCGTTGGGGATACGAAACAACACCAGACACTGCATTCACCATTCCTTCATCTTGCCATGCCGACCTGAATAACGACGGCCAACTGAATATATTTGACATCAGTTCTTTCCTCAGCGCCTTCGGCATTGGAGATCTCTCCGTCGATTTCACTGGCGATGGCAAACTCAACTTCTTTGATGTCAGCGAATTCCTCATCCTATATTCCGCAGGATGTCCATAAGCCGCCGGGTGCCCGCCATCTCTTCGGTGCCCTCCTTCGCCCGTCTTCGGCGAAGGAGGTCTTCAATCAACCACGCCGGGTGCCCCGACGGAGCGGTCTTCCGCTCCTTCGGGAGGATTACCCACTCATCGTAAACCCGACGGAGGATAAGAATCCTCCGTCGGGCCACCCATATCTATTCAGACCGTGAATCACAAACAATCTCCCCATCCCTCTCCCCACTCCACCACCGCCGGGTGCCCGCCTTCTCTTCGGTGCCCTCCTTCGCCCGTCTTCGGCCGGGTGCCATGCTGGTGGCGTCTTCGGCACCTGCATGTCTTCAACCTACCCAAGACCTGCACATGCTTCGCATGAACAGGGCACCCGATCTCAATACTCAATCCCGTATCCCCGCAGTGCTTCCATTACGGGTTTGAGATGGTGTTCGTAGTTCTTCCATCTTGCTTGCGATGATGCCGGGTGCCCCGACTCGCCGTCCCCGGCGCAGTCGGGTCTTCTCCCTTCCTCCTACAATCCCACCCCATGCCCAACCACACCAACGAACGCACCCACCGCCTCATCACCAAAGGCCTCCCCCTCGATCTCCTCCCCACCGAGCAAGACCTCCAACGCGTAGACACCATGACCCCCTGCCAATGCCCACGCCGATACTGCTGGTGGTGGCGAACCCTCTCCCTTGATTGGGACACCTCAATCGCCCAAGGCTGCGCCTTCGACCAAACCAAGCACCCAACCTTCGGCGACCCATCTCACCCACCCCAAGATATCCCTCCCTGCAATCGCCTCGACGCCACGAGCCCCCTCGACCACTACGAACCCCGCGACCCCGCCCTACTCGAAGACGGCCTCACCCCCGCACGCTGGATTTGCAAAAAATAACCCCCTACCTACCACCCCCGTGCGCAAAATCCCTGCGCTCCACGACTCCCCACTTGAGCCGTCAATC
>NVSM01000069.1 GCA_002401225.1 bacterium | reverse complement strand
GCGGCCTACTTTTATGAAAGGAACGTACGGTGATCAAACAACAATTATTGAAAGTCGCATTGGCACTCGCTGAACATTATCAGCTTGCAACCGTCATGGCCAGCAAGATCCTTGCTCGCGAAGTGACTGTTGACGATCAGCAAAAGCTGATGGATGAGTCGCTCGCTGAAATGAAGTCGGTCAACTGCTAAACGAACACCACCGCCTCAGCCTATTCAACTGCTGAAACCGGGAGACACCCAATGCCATTGATCGAAGCACAACCAAGCGCCCTCGCCAAGGTGTACGCCAAGAGCCTCTTCGAGGTTGCCCAACAGCACGGCGGGCAAGAAAACGCCGAGTCCATCCTCGGCGAACTCGAAGACATCGTCGAACTCGCACGCAGCAACCGTGCCTTCTCTGAACTGCTCGCATCACGCCTGATCGACTCGGGCAAACGCGACGCATCGCTCGAACGCATGTTCGCCGGCAAGGTCTCGGACCTCACCCTCAAGTTCCTCCGCCAACTCAACCGCAAGGGACGCTTGGTGAACCTTTCACAGATCGCCACCGCGATGGACGAGCTGGTTCAGAGCCAGTTCGGACGCATCGAGGTTGATGTCTTTACCGCGACACCAATCAGCACCGGCGAGCTCGAATCGGTCCGCTCCCAGTTGTCTGCATCACTCGGCAAAGAGGTCATCATGCACCCCTACACCGATTCCTCCATGCTCGGCGGCATCAAGCTTCGCATGGGCGATCAGCTCATCGATGCATCGATCCAGGCTCAGCTCCGCAAAATGCGAGACGGGCTTCTCGACACGGGCAGCGCGGAGGTTCGCGGGCGTTCGAGCGACATACTCCAAGACTAACCCAATCAAAAACACGAATCACCAAACGGGCTTTTTGCCCGTTTTTTATTGGCTACACGCATATGATTCGATGGACATTACCATCACCAAAGGAAGATCATCATGGCTAAGCAAACAATCGCAAACATCGATGTCGCAGGCAAAAATGTATTGATTCGTGTCGATTTCAATGTGCCCCTCGATGGCTCAAGCATCACCGATGATCGGCGAATTCAAGCAGCCCTCCCCACCATCAACTCGGTGATCACTCGCGGCGGCAAGGCGATCCTGATGTCGCACCTCGGACGCCCCGCGGGCAAGGGGTACGAAGAAGCATTCTCGATGGCACCGATCGCGAAGAGGCTCAGCGAGATCCTTGACAAGGAAGTTAAGATTCCAGCCGAGAACTGTAAATCACCAGAGATCGCCACCGCTGTCGCTGCGATGAACGACGGCGATGTCATYYTGCTCGAAAACCTMCGCTTCCATGGCTGCGAAAAACGCTGCGAAGTCGACTTCGCCGCTCAGCTCGCTGCACATGGCGACATCTATGTCAACGATGCCTTTGGCACCTGCCATCGTGATCATACTTCGATGGTCGGCGTGCCCAACGCGATGGGCAACAAGCCTAAGGTTGCCGGGTTCTTGGTCGAAAAAGAAATCGCCTACCTCACCGAAGCGCTCGCCGATCCCAAGCGTGATTTTACGGTGATCCTCGGGGGCGCGAAGGTCTCCGACAAACTCCCCGCCATCGAGCACTTGCTCCCCAAAGCCGACCACATCATTGTTGGCGGCGCGATGGCGTACACCTTCCTCCAAGCCCTCGGGCACAGTGTTGGCACCTCGATCGTCGAAGAGAAGATGGTCGGCGAAGCCAAGCGAATCATCGAACTCGCTGCGGAATCGAAGACCGATCTGCACTTCCCAGAAGACCATATCTGCTCGACGATCTTCGCTGAGAAAGCTGGCGACATCAAGGTCTTTGATGATCAGATTAAGGACGGATTCATGGGGCTCGATATTGGTCCTAAAACCGCTGCACGCTATTCGCAGATCATCAAGGCATCSAAGACCATCGTCTGGAAYGGSCCGATGGGCGTGTTYGAATGGAAGCCRTTCATGATGGGCACMAAGCTYRTYGCMSARGCGGTYGCYGATGCRACCGATGCCGGSGCRACYTCAATCGTTGGCGGSGGYGACTCTGCCGCMGCRGCYGARATCTTYGGCGTSGCMGATCGCATCTCCCATGTCTCCACCGGCGGCGGCGCAAGCCTAGAAATGCTCGAAGGCAAACGCTTCAAAGCGGTTGACCTACTTGATGATGCCTGAGCATTCACTCTGCTTTTAGGGACAATCTGCCGAGAACGCTGTGAGAAACGCGGAGATATCGAAGAAGTTGTGGACACCATCGCCGTTGAAATCTGCGTCGGGGTCTTGGTCTACAAAGAGTGTAAGGAATGCACTAATATCAAAGAAGTTGAGTAGCTCGTCCCCCGTGAACTCGGCCCGTAAACAGTTGAGATGGTTATAAAACAACTCGCCAAGATAGAGCGATGCTGCTTGCGATGGGTGCGGGCCAGGCCCATCAAAGCTGGCGTCAATCGATGTCAAAGATGAACCAACGAGTGCATGAATATCGATATGCCCCCAACCTCGCCTATTGGCAATCTCCTCAAGAGCAACGCTCATGGCGCTGAATCGAACTGACGGATAATCCCCATCAGCCATTGGAGATGTGATCAGGATTGGCACAGGTATATATGAAGCCCCAGAATCGATTGCTGCTTGAATAGCCAGATCAGCGATTGCTTCGATTCGTTCAATCCAAACAGGTTGAACAATCCCATTCCACTCATCCATCAAAGCATTCTGTCCTAACCAAACCAGTATGGTGCGAAACTGGCGAGGCGCCATTGCGAAATAATCGTCCAGAATCAGAGGATCTAATGACTCTGCATGATCCCGAGCGGTATACCCGCCAATAGATATGCTGTCCCAATAGATCCCTGTATCAAGCATTGCCCGGCTTTGATCGAAAAGTATATTATCAGCCCACGCACTTCGCTTGCCAGATTCATTGGCATCATCAGTGTCGAGATCCCCTGCAAAGCGAACTCCGATTCGCGAAGTCAGAGGCTGATCGAAGATTGCATCGACGAACTCCAGCCCAAACTGATTCTTCGTCAATACGATGTCCTGAACTGATTCCTCTGAAAATGCATAGACATTTAGACCTGCTACTTGAGCATGATCATTGAGTAATGCCATCGAAAACTCGGTGAGCATTGTGTCATCTGGAGTTGTAAAAAATGGCGTTCGGATCACTAAAGTTGCATCTTGAATCCACTGATCCGCGTAAGGGTAAATTCCTTCCAAGTTAACAAAACCAATTGAAGCGAAGCGTCCCGCCGAAGGCATTACTCCACCATCAATGATCGTAAACTCATTGCGGTACCCAGGCGGCGAGTGCCCTGTATTCCCAACTGGAATACCCTCAGAGCGTTGAAAAACAGTATTCCCTTCCATCTGAGAGTTCGCGCCTCCACCGAATTTAATATAATTATTCACCCCGGTATTGCCCGTCGAACCTGAAACGCGAAACCCGCAGAGTTCAATTTCCTCTGGAAGAGTCTGGATGAACCCTTCATAGTATGGGACGAATGCGCCAGCACCCCGCGGATTGTTTGTCGAATCACCGATGATCAATATAGATGCCCGGGAAGCATACACATCACGAGCAAATCTCGCGTTCACATGCCCTACTCCGCCTCCACCGAGCACTAGGCTCGTAAAAACGGCCGAAACGGACAAATAAACGAATTTTTTATTACTCATGGCTAGATATTTCATTTTTACAAGATAACACAGATATCAGAACAAATCTATGCAAACTCTATAACATAGTTTAAATCTGCTCAATTATCGCCCTGTAGGCGAGACTTATTGATCACGATTTGCAAATTAGCTCGGTATTTCCCGCTGAACCTACCGACGATCAAAAAGTTTTTCGAGTTCTTCGATGGTCAACCGGACGGTTGTTGGGCGGCCGTGCGGGCAGGATGCTGCTCGCACGGTGGTCTCACGCAAGGCCATGATCGCGTTGAGTTCGTCATCGCTCAGGACATCGCCCGCCTTGATCGCAGCCTTGCACGACATCATATCGAGGATCTCATGGAGTGCTTCTTCGGATGTGGGCACAAACCCTCCATGATCAATCTTCTCGAATAGCTCGGCAAGGAACGGCTCGGCCTGCACATTGCGAGAATGCAAGAAGCTCGGCACCGCATGAATCCCAACGGATCTTGGCCCCATCGGAGCGCACGACACGCCGATGCGTTCGAGCAGGGCGTCGAGTTCGTCGAACTTGTCGATCACGGTGCTTGGAACATCGAGCACAATGGGCATGAGCAAGGCTTGTTGTTCGAGCGAGCCGTTGCCAGTGACCCGGGCGAGGAGCTTGTTAAACATCACCCGCTCATGCAAAGCGTGCTGATCGATAATCAGAACGCCATGTTCATCTTGCGAGATGAGATAGCTCGAATGCACCTGCAACACCTTTTCAACCCGCTGCACGGTGGGTAGTTGACCAACCTGTTGATTGAGTGTGGGTGCAAAGCTTGCCAACGGCGTTTGGGCGAGGACTTCTTTAAGTTCATGACGGATTGCACTCGGTGCGGTGGCTTGCCCTGTTGCACTCGGCTTGGCTTCGAGATACTCGACGAGTTTATCGACCTGTCGATCGAGCTGTTGGCTGATCTGTTCGGGAGAAATACTCGGCATGATCGCGCTGGACGCATCGAATCCTGCGCCGGGCAAGCGTTGCAAAAGCGTCGGCGTCACATCGRCTCGTCCCAACGCATCCTTGACACCATGATAAATCGCACGATGTACCATCGATTGATCGCGGAACCGGACTTCGAGCTTGGCCGGATGCACATTCACATCAACCGCGGTGGGCGACATTTCGATCATCAATACGGCSGTCGGATGSYKWCCMGGTTCGATSARYCCKCGRTAMGCYTCGCGGATCGCRTGSGWGAYSGTKCGRTCGCGGATSGTYCGGCCGTTGAGGAAGAYRTGCTGYGCYTTGSWSGTYGCSCKWGCRATYGMGGGSARSCCGACSARTCCCCASAYGAGRAYGCCTCGYGCRTYGTCGAACTGATCGACCGAGACTTCAATAAGTTGCTCTTCGAGTTCCTTGCCCAAGATCGCCACCACGCGCTGTCTCGGCGTTTGGTTGATCGGCAAATCAAGCTTCACCTTGCCGTCGCCGACACAACGCACACCGATCGCCGGGTTGGCCATCGCGAGATCCCTCAGCCATTCCAAGCATCGGGTCTGCTCGGTGGTTGATGTCCGCAAAAACTTGCGTCGAGCAGGCGTGTTGAAAAACAGGTTCTTGACTTCGATCGTCGTTCCCACCGGACACCCGATTGGCTTAGGATCCCCCACTACATCACCCTCGGCTTCGATGATCCGTCCTTCGTCGAAATCTGCACTGCGTGATCGGATCGAGACCCTCGATATTGACGCGATGGATGCAAGCGCTTCGCCTCGGAATCCCATCGTACCAATGCGATCCAAATCTTCGGACTCACGAATCTTGCTCGTCGCGTGAGCTGTGAGCGCGAGCATCATCTGGTCGGGTGCAATCCCGTGCCCGTCATCCGCGATACTGATCCGCTCGATCCCGCCTTGCTCAAGCTCGACGGTGATCCGCGTCGCGCCGGCATCGATCGAGTTCTCGACRAGTTCCTTGAGCACCGACGCGGGGCGTTCGATGACCTCGCCCGCTGCGATCTGGTTCACCAACAAAGGCGAGAGTTTTCGGATCTGGATGGTGGACTGGGCTGTAGACATTCGTTGAATCGTACGCCTCAAAACCGTGTCAAGGCGGGCGTATTTGGCACCATCAAGATCAATACGAAAAAGACCGCCCTTCGAGAACATGAACCCGAATTACTCGCTAGGATTTAGGGATGACTGACTCCATATTTTCCAAAATCATCCGAGGCGAGATCGATTCACACAAAATCTACGAGGATGATTTCGTCATCGCCATCCTCGATATCGGCCCGCTCTCTGAAGGACACGCCCTGGTGATCCCCAAAGAGCCCGCCGTGACGATCGACGAACTCTCCGACGAGCATGCTGCTGCGGTCGGACGGGTGCTCCCGCGCATCACACGAGCGATCAAAAAAGTCACCGGCGCCACCGCGATCAACATCCTCCAGAACAACGGCTCTGATGCCGGACAAGTTGTCGAACATGTCCACTTCCACATCATTCCCCGATTCAAAGATCGGGGCGAGAATGTGCAAGGAAGCCCATCGTTTAAAAACGGGCCCGGCTTAGAACTCAACTGGAACCCGGGCACGCTGACCCCTGAGGAAGCGCTCGAACTGGGCAAGCATATCAAGCGTCTGCTCTGAGGTGTCGCGTCTGTGCAATGGGCAGCCGATGTGCGCCCGTCGGCGTTTGCACAAGGATATATTCGAGCGGATCGATGCATTCGACCATGCCTTCGAAGTTTCGATTGTCATACTGAAACGATCGGCGTGTATGGATCATCGCATCATTCGCCTGGTAGTAGCTYCGSAYYGCTGSKCGRTCTTGRGCKRCRAGCCAATGRCTCAGGTGTTCGACCAGGCTACACACAASATCGAGCCGAGAGATTTGGGCTCCGATCTGCGAGAGCGATGTGGCTTTGGATTGTATATCCGCTCCCCAATCCGCCTGCCCTTGAACGCAGTTGATCCCAATGCCAATAGAAGTCATCCGCTCTCGCTGCTCGACTAAAATGCCCGCAATTTTCAGATCAACATGCTCATCATTTCCTTGGTCGCGGATAACAATATCGTTCGGCCATTTGATCATCAAAGTGCTTGAAGAGGGCGCGACCGAGCGAATGGTTTCGTGAACCGCGCATCCGATCATTGCAGAAAGCATTACCGGATCAACGCCATTCGTATCGAGCACAAAAGTACAAGGCAGCGTACACCGATCACCGTCTTGCCACACCCGCCCTCGCTGACCTCGCCCGTTTGTTTGTTGCGATGCGACAAGCAGCACGCCACAGCTTTCACCCGCAAATACTTGGGCTGCATCCATTGTGCTTGGTGTCGATTCGACCACCACCACCCGATTCACACAACACTGCGGCGTGTTGGCGATCACCGTGTCAATCCGTGATGCCCATTTCGAGATGTCTTCTCGTCCTGTTGTGATCATGAATAAACCGCTTCTTTCCGCTTCTCTTTTTACACCGAATCGAGCCCGATATCAAGGCTCTGGGCCTGGTGGGTCAATCCACCGACACTGATGCGGTCTACGCCGGTGCGTGCGATCGCAGACACGGTTGCCTTGGAAACACCACCGGATGCTTCAAGAAGCACACGCGATTCAGAACCATCACGCATCGCGACCGCCTGGGAGAGTTCCTCGATCGTCATATTGTCGAGCAGCACGATATCCACGACGCCTGCCTTCGCACCAAGCACTTGTTTGAGCTGATCGAGTGTGTCCACTTCAACCTGTACAAACCAGAGCTTGGTGGCTTCGTTGTCTATCTTGTACGCAACAGCCTCGATCTTCGTTGCAAGATTCTCACAACTCACCCCCGCAAGATGATTATCTTTGATCAAAACCGCATCGTAGAGCCCCATGCGATGGGTCGTGCCCCCGCCGCAACGCACTGCATATTTTTCGAATGCACGAAGCCCAGGAGTCGTTTTACGGGTATCACAGATCTTGGCATTGGTCGTCTCAACAAGTTGAACGAACTGGTTTGTCCGAGCAGCGATGCCGCTGAGCCGAGAGATGAGATTGAGCATGGTTCGCTCCAACGCGACCAACGCTCGAGCATTGCCCGAAAACTCCGCCAGCACCGTTCCCGGCTCAACCCGATCACCATCATTCACTTTGGCAGCCCAGAGAATCTCGCCCATCCCATCAAACGCATCGACAAGCTCTTTGAGGAACGCAAGCCCTGCAACCACCCCGGGTTCCCGCGATCGCATCTGTACAGATGACTGATCATCAGAAGCAAACATCAGTTCCCCGGTCCAGTCATGCGCCGGCTCTCCAAGGTCTTCATCGCGAGCGAGCTCGATCAGCCGACGGGTGTACCCGGATTGGCGAAGCAATTCGGCAAACTCGGGCAATGTCAGCGTATTGAGATCTTGTTGTTTTGCAGGTGTGTCGGTTCGTTCCATCCCGAATCGTACCCCACCCGATCCATCTGCCCTACTATAATGACTGAGATTCGGGATCTGAGATTGAAAGGTATGCATATGAGTCTGTTGGCTGGCAAAGTTGGTCTTGTGGTTGGTGTTGCCAACGACCGTTCATACGCCTGGCACATTGCCAAGGCGCTCACCGAAAACGGTGCCCAGTGTTCCTATGCACACATCCCAGGCGAAAAACACGCACGCCGAACCGAGCGGGCAGTCTCTAAAATCCACGATAACCCAAAGCTCTATGAATGCGATGCAGGCTCAGACGAAGCCCTTGATTCACTTTTCGAGAACTACTCAAAGGACCATGACCGCATGGACTTCCTGATCCACTCAATCGCATACGCCGATCGTGAATGGCTCAAGATCGGAAACTTCTCGAAAACCCCACGAAAAGCCTACCTCGATGCCATCGACATCTCTGCCTACAGCTTCTCTGCGATGGCAGGACGCGCACAAGACATCATGGTCACCCATGGCGGCGGCTCGCTCATCGCCATGTCATACTACGGCTCAGAAAAAGTTATCCCCGGCTACAACATCATGGGCGTCGCCAAAGCCTGCCTCGAAGCGACCACTCGCTACCTCTCGTATGAACTCGGCGAGAGCAATATCCGGGTGAACACGATCTCAGGCGGGTTCCTCCGCACGCTGGCGAGTTCAGCAGTTGGTGGGATTACTCGGATCGAAGAAGCGATCGAAGTCGCTGCACCGCTACGACGCAACATTGATGGTAGTGAAGTCGGCAAAACCGCCGTCTACCTCGTCTCCGATCTCGCCAGTGGCGTCACCGGCGAGAATATCTATGTAGACTGTGGCGTCAATATCATGGGTACCTGATCAAATAGATACCTCAATCAGGCAACTAAAACCACCCTTTGCCCTACCAAACTACGAATAAAATATGTTTTTCTTGCGCATCGACTGGCGAGAAGTGCCTAGTGTATCCGATATATAGAATATGACTGGTGCTATAAACAACTTAGCTGCAAGCCTTTCGGGTGCCCCCGTGTCCTCGGCAGCCGCTTCAAAGGCAAAGGCCGAAGAAACCTTCAAGGCCACCTACAAGCGCAAACTCATCAAAGATGAGTATAACACCCAGGTCGAAGAGGTCGAACACATCGACGCGGTGCGCAACCTCGCCGACGCGGACCAAGAAGAGGCCAAGGAAGATCGCCAAGAACACCAGACCGGGTATCCGGAGTATCAGCGGGCACTCAAAGACCGCCCAAAGCGCCTCGATCTCAACGCATAAACGCCCCCCACCGGTAGCCTACAAAAAAGACCTTGCTCCTCCCTGCGCCCCGCGGGGAGGTGGCCCGATGAAGTCGGGTCGGAGGGGGCTCTTGAGAGATTGTTCAGTTGATGTAGATTCGCAAGACACCCCTCCGTCTCGCT
>NVSM01000068.1 GCA_002401225.1 bacterium | reverse complement strand
TGGCCGCTGCACACTTCCAAGACCTCGCCGAGGATGTTCCATCCCGAGTGCGGGTGATACCCTGMSRTYKRSSCGASYTYCMMAYCSCGTTCRMSYSSSGMGYYSMMSMCCGCCGCGATCGCTTCGTCCACCCGATCAAGATCTCGCTGGGCAGCTGCGATCTCTTCGCCCGCATACCGCACCTGGTTTCCCATCTGCTCGGTCTCGATCGTTAACCCACCGATCTGCGCATCAAGCGATTTCACCGCTTGGCGGGCAGCATCAAGCGCATTGATATAATCGCTATCGTCAAGCCGAATAATCAAATCACCTGCTTCGATGCTCTTCCCTGCTTCAATAGCCTCCGGGCGTTCAACTACCCGCCCGCCAACCTCAGCAACAACATCCGCGCTCCCCATCGTTCGTGCGGTGCCATACCCAGACCAGATCCGATTCGAAGGCCGATGGATCGACTCAATTGTGCGCACAAAGATCGCACCCGTTGTCGGCTCGTTCATATCGCTCTTCGCCTTAGTCGCAACCAACACCTTGACGATCCCGACCGAAACCGTCAACAACACCACAATCACGATCACCCTGGGCAGATACACCATCCAGAGTTTCGCAGCACGATCATTTTTATTTTGAGATTGCAAAGCCAGCCCCTTACAGCAAACCTTTATAGATGCACACTCAGACGCATCTGAAGGTATCAATCTTAGGCCTACCACCAAGAACACTGGATGGATGCACCCCGAAGTACCGATAACCAATCCGTGATTAAGTACATTGGTTCAAAGCGTCTTCTCGTCGATCAAATCGTCGATCTCTGCCAAACCGTCGCCCCAAACGGAGGCTCGGTCATCGATCTCTTTAGCGGCACCTCGCGCGTAGGGCACGCCCTCAAAACCGCAGGGTTTGGCGTTCACGCCAACGATCACAACGCATACGCCCACAATATCGCCATGTGCTATATCCAGGCAGATGCCCCCAAGGTCATCGAACAAGCAACCACCATCATCGACGATCTCAACGACATCGCCAGATCCAAGTGCGAAGATGGCTTCATCACCAAAACCTACTGCCTCGACTCCCGATTCTTCCACCCAGACAACGGCAGGCGCATCGACGCGATGCGCACACACATCGAAACCCTCTCCCTCTCGCCTGAACTCCGAGCCGTCGTCCTCACCAGCCTGATAGAAGCTGCCGACCGGGTCGATTCGACCACAGGCGTACAAATGGCCTACCTCAAAGCATGGGCACCCCGCGCCCACAAGCACATCGAACTCCGCGTCCCCAAAATTCTGCCGCACCCATTTGATCAAAACTGCACCGCCAATCAGCTTGAAGCAACAGATGCCGCAAGCATTCTCTCCGCCGACATCGCCTATCTTGACCCGCCATACAACCAACATTCATACCTGGGCAACTACCACATCTGGGAAACACTCGTCCGGTGGGATCATCCCGAAGTCTACGGCATCGCCTGCAAACGCATCGACTGCCGAGAGCGCAAAAGCCCCTACAACTCCAAAGTCAAAATCGCAGGCGCCTTCGATAAACTCATCGATTCGATCGACACCAACACCCTGATCGTGTCATTTAGTGATGAAGGCTATCTCAGCCGCGACCAAATCGAACACACCCTCGCCAAGCGAGGCCCAGTCGTCGTCCTCGATCGCGACCACCCACGCTATGTCGGATGCAAAATCGGTATCCACAACCAGCAAGGCAAAAAGGTCGGCAAGGTCGGAAAACTCCGCAACACCGAATACTTCTTTATCGCTGGCGAAGGCGCACAACGCGTCGCCGAGGCACAAAAAGAACTCGCTGCTGCCTAATCCTAGCACATGGTGCCACGGCTTGACCGTCTTCGGCAAGCCGTGTCTTCCTCTTGCCTATCTCCTTACCGATTATGCTCGGCACCAATCTCACGCCATCGCACCACCTTCACCCGATTGGGTTTGGGCACAAACGCGCTCGCAGGAATCACCTCTTCAAACAGATCCCCAGGCCCTTGCCAGGTCAGGAAAAGCCCCTGACTTGACCACCCCTCCATAAACTGAAGTTCCAAATCATGCTCACCAGCCGTGAGTTCGATCGAGCCGCTCTTCCATCGGTATGAATGCCCAGATGTATCCGCAACGACCGTCTGTCCATCAATAATGAGCTTGGCATACTGATCAGATCCAACTCGGAAGGTCCATGTCCCATCCCGAGGCACACTCAACTTGCCGTTGAGATTCAGCGCAAAGTAATCCGCACTGATTCCTTCCTTAAACGGGCTGCTGGTCTTATTCCAGCTCACCCGAGGCTCAATCGTTGTCGAATACCCAGATCCCCAATCAAGCGTATCCAATGAATACCCTCGGATATTGTTGTACCACTTCGCAACGATCGCCGCCTCGCCAGCATCAAACACCGGCTCAACCTCATACATATCAAACGCGCTCGGAGGAATAATCTCTTCATACCCCGCACCCGGCGATTTCCAAGTGATGTTCAATCCCGCACTCGACCATCCTTCCCAATAGCGTACCTCAAACTTGTGCACGCCCTCGGTGAGCACGACCGACCCGCCCTTCCAACGATACGAATGACCAGAAGTATCCACAATCACAGGCTCGTCATCAATCAACAAAATCGCGCTCTGGTCAGAACCCATTTTGAATGTCCATGTCCCAGGCTCAGGAATCGTAATCTGGCTGATCAATCGCAAACCATAATAATCCGTAGGCCCACCAAGATAGAACGCGCTCGAAGTCTTCCGCCACGATACATTCTCAACCACCGTTGAACTCGAATGCTCGGCATAATCAATCTGCCCGGCATTGGACGCATGACGCGCATTGGATGTCCAATACGCACGCAACCCGCCGCCCGGCTCAAACGGTGTTTCTGTTTCTTGGAGCGAAAACGCYGWSSSRGGSAYMAYWWYWTCGSYRTCSAYYSYYGGRCCWYYCCAMKMSASRWKCAGCCCYGCKYYGGACCAWCCTTCCCAATACCGAACCTCGATATCATGCTTGCCCATCTCAAGCTGGACCGTCCCGCCCTTCCACCGATACGAATGCCCAGAGGTATCAATGACCACAGGCTCATTGTCAATCAACAGAATCGCACTCTGATCTGAACCAAGCGAGAAAATCCATGAACCGCTCGCAGGGATATCGATCTGCCCGAGCATACGCAATCCAAAATAATCCGAAGGCGTATCGTTATCAAACGGCTCGCTCGTCTTCCGCCAGGCGATTAGAGGCACAGTCGTCGCATGATCATGCTCTTTATAATCAATCTGCCCTGCATTAGACGCATGACGAGCATTGGTATTCCAATACGCGCGCAACCCGCCGCCGCCAGAATCATAATCTTGATCAATCGCCGAATGCGAGAACGCGCTCGGCGGAATCACCACTTCAACCCCACCCGGAGGCGTCCATGTGACAGTCAACCCTGCACTCGACCACCCTTCCCAATACCGCACCTCAAAAGCGTGCGATCCTTCGCTCAACTCGATCGTGCCACTCTTCCAACGGTGCGAATGCCCTGAATCATCATTGACAACCATCTGCCCATCAATAAACAGCTGCGCAGATTGATCGGAACCAAGATTAAACTTCCACAGCCCATCAGATGGGATCTCAACAAACCCAACCGCTCGAAGACCAAAGTAATCCGATTTCAATCCGCCAAAGGAGGTTGACTCATCTCCACCAGTCTCGACTATCGTGGTGCCGGGAAATACCCCACCAGTGAGCACCCAAGCGATGTTCGCTTCAAAGGTAACCCGATCATAGTTCTGCCAGTCGATATGCCCAACCTTCGATGCATGACGGGCGTTATCCACCCAATACACCCGCAAGCCGCCGCCCGATGCACTCTCGTTGATCGCCGGGTCAACCTCGTTCATCGAGAACGCCGACGCCGGGATCACCGATTCAAAATCATCCCCGGGGCCCTTCCAAGTCATCACCAATCCCGAATCGCTCCACCCTTCCCAATACTGCAACTCAAAAGGCATCAACCCTTCGGGTGCTGGTCCTGTGCCGTACTTCCACCGGAACGAATGCCCGGTCGTATCATCCACCGCGACCATCCCGCCAAGGTACAGCCGAGCCGACTGATCAGACCCAAGCCCGATCGTCCACTCGCCCGCACGCGGAAAGTTCAGGTTCCCGACAAGCCGAGTCGCGTGGTAATCTGTTGGGCCCCCGGTGTACATCGCGCCGGTAGACTTTGGCCAATACACATTCTGAACAGTCTCGGTCGAATCATGGTTCGCCCAGTTCACGCCGCCGACATTGCTCGCCTGGCGAGCATTATCATGGCGATACGCCCGCAGCCCACCACCCGAAGGCAAGTTCACCGCCCCGGTCCCCGGACGAAACGAACTCGAACGGATGATCTCTGTATAGTCATCATTTGGCCCCTGCCACGCAACATGCAACGCTGCACTCGACCACCCTTCCCAGTAGCGCACCTCGATCGTGTGATCGCCCGCAGCAAGCTGCACCGTGCCGCTCTTCCACCGGTATGAATGCCCTGTCGGATCACTCACGACCGGCTCGCCATCAATAAACAACAACGCCGACTGATCGCTCCCCAGATCAAACCGCCACACGCCAGAGTCCGGCGTGTTGATCACACCGACAAACCGAGCAGCKAAATAATCGGTAGGCCCATCAACCTCAAAGCTGCCGCTGGTTTTTCGATAGCTCGGACGCTGAACCGTTTCGACCCGATCCGAGTTCGCCCAGTCGATCTGCCCAACATTACTCGCATGGCGAGCATTGTCATACCAATACGCCCAGAGCCCATCGCCCCCCGGGTCATACACTGGCTCGGCTGCTGGCGATGAAAACGCCGACGCGGGGATCACTTCTTCGCTGTCCATTCCCGGACCATCCCAATACACGATCAGCCCTGCGCTGGACCATCCTTCCCAATACCGCACTTCAAAATCATGCTTTCCAGGGGTGAGACTGATGATTGTTGACTTTGATCGATAAGAATGAGAGGAATCATCAACGATCACCGCTTCGCCGTCGATAAACAGCATCGCACTCTGATCGCTCGCCAGCCGCAGCGTCCAGATACCATCCGTTGGAACATCGAGCTGCCCAACAAGCCGAACCGCGAAATAATCCGCAGGCACATCAATATGAAACGGCGACGATGTCTGTGCAAAGTTGATCTCATCGACCTGCGTCACCAGATCATACTGCTCCCAGTCTACACGCCCCGCCCGATCGGCAGTGCGCGCATTGGTATTCCAATAGGCACGAAGACCCGGCGTAGAACCCGAGTTCAGCTCTGGAGCCAAAGCAATCGCAGGCGTCGCTACGCCTGCAAGACATAGGCAAATCAAGAAAAAACGCATCGGTGTTGAAAGTTGGTGTTTCATCACATCAAAGATCGAACACCCAAATAGGGAAGATCACCCTCTTCGCGTGTTCTCACTCAACATCAATCCAAAACATCCAGTTGTACTATTTGGGAGAGCATGGACAACCCGTATCGTCCGATAGCACCAATCAAGATTCCTCAGCCCGCAACGATTCCGCGATCCCGATCTCCTGCAATCGCATACTCGAATGATCCAAATCTTCCTTCGCAGTATGGAACGCATTGGGCTCGACCGATCGCCAATCAAACTTCGCCTTGTTGATGAACCCCATGAGCACATCCAGTTTCGATTGCAACTCGTCCCGATAGTCGTCTTCAAGCAATGCGCTCAACTTCACGAGCCGCTCACTGATCCATTTATAATCGAGCGACGAGTTGGTAATCAAATCCACCACCTGATGCTGGGTCATGTCGTCACGCGCATGCTTAAAACTCTCAGCCTCAATCCGATCCACCTCATCGCGCGTCAATCCATGATTCGCCACAATCTGAATCGCGGCCCGTTTACCACTTCGTTCTTCGATCGCCGACACATTCAGCACGCCGTTGGCATCGACCAAGAACTCTACAACCAACTTGGGCACGCCAGCAGGCATCGGCGGAATCCCCCGCAGATCAAACACGCCCAGCGAACGACAATCCACAACCATCTCACGCTCGCCCTGCACCACCTGAATCTTGACATTCACCTGCCCATCAACACTCGTACTAAACCGCTCGACAGCCCGCGCGGGCACCGTCGTATTCCGCATGATCAACTTGGCCACCGCACCGCCCGCGGTTTCGATCCCCAACGACAACGGGATCACATCGAGCAACAACGCATCAGACTTCTCGCCCGCGAGCCCACTGGCGATTATCCCCGCCTGCAATGCGGCGCCCATCGCGACGACCCGATCCGGATCAATCGCGGTATAAGGCTCAACGCCAAAGAACGCACCCACCTTTGTGCGCACAAATGGGATTCTTGTCGACCCACCAACCATGACGACCGAATCRATCWYGATCTCGCCGCCMGCKGATTTCTTCGCATCGCGCATCGCCCGATCGCACGCGYTCATCGAYCGATCGRCCCACCCYTCAATCATCGCTTCAAACTCAACTCGGCTGATACTCCGCTCGTAYTYCTTCCCATYCCCCAGATCAATCGACACCGTCGCCGCGTTCTCTGTTGACAACTTGTGCTTCACACCCCGCGCAAACTCGATCAACGCCCGCTTGGTCGACGCATCAAAAGAATCAAACGAGTTCTCGGCCTGCAATCCAAGCTGCTCTGCGATCTCGCCAACAAACAACTCGACAATCATGTGATCGACATCATCACCGCCAAGATGCGTATCGCCAGCCGTCGCGAGCACCTGAAAGAACTCCGTCGCGTTGTGCTCGTCACCGGGGATCAGTTTGAGAATCGAAATATCGAATGTCCCGCCGCCAAGGTCATAGACCGCGATGGTCTGCGCCGTTTTCTCATCGCGCGATCGAATCCCATACGCCAACGCCGCCGCGGTTGGCTCGTTGACAATCCGCACCACTTCGAGCCCMGCCAATCGCCCAGCGTTGCGCGTCGCTTGTCGTTGTGCATCATCAAAGTACGCCGGCACCGTGACCACCGCCTTGGACACCCCAACGCCCAACGCCTTCTCGGCTCGTTCTTTGAGCGCACCCAAAATCATCGCCGACACTTCCTCAGCCGAAAGCACCCGTTCACCCGCATCCGTCATCACCCGCACCTTGGCCGTGTCGTGCTCGCCGCTGATCACTTCATATCCCAGATATTTCAGATCCGCTGACGCATCGCTCAGCGATCGTCCCATCAGCCGCTTGATCGAGTTGATCGTCCGATCCGGAAACTCGACRATCCCATCSGCYGCCGCCTGCCCGACCACRACCGAACCATCYRWSTCCACCCKCACAACCGAAGGCATCAACCCCTCGCCCTCATCCCCCAACACCCGCGCACCCTGCCCATCAACGAAGGCCACCAACGAGTTGGTCGTGCCAAGATCAATCCCGATGATCGGGTCTGTAGATGAAGCTGGAGTTTGGGAATCGCTCATTGAAGAAGGATAGGACCAATGCCACCGATTCTCAGCCTCCCCCTCTTCATGGGTGCCCTGTTCATGCGAAGCATGTGCAGGTCTTGGTTATTTCAATGCCCAAGACGCCACCAGCATGGCACCCGTCCAATACCATTTTCAGTTATCCAAACTCTCGCTATGGATAACCCATTCGTAAAGCTTGGCGGCAGGAATTAGCCATCCACTCTCCTCGTAGCTCCGGCATTCGTCGCCGAAATACACACCGCCTGAGAATAAGGCAAAAGAAAGATCGCATTGTCGAGCATCACTAAAAACAAATGTTACTTCAATACCATCTTTGTAACCGCTGGCCTGCAATTTCCGTGATCTATCATGCAGCAATAAATCAAAAAACACAGCAACTTGATCTTTACCAGAAACAACCCATTCCACAGCCTCAGTTTCACGGCGATCACGAATTTGTATTGTGGAAATCTCTGATATAACCCGCCCTCGCAAAATATCCTTGGCTATTTTTTCATCCAATGCGGGACAGCCTAACAATGGGAATACCAGCCAGCAAACAACCGCGAAGACAATCGCAGTCAAGACAACCAACTTCTTCCGACGGAGACAGACTCTAAACATCAACTCACTCCCGTATCCACGCCAACTCCGCCAGCATCTCAACAAAGCCCGTCGGCCCACCGAGGAACATATAGCTCTCCCACGCCATCAACTTCCCATTGGCTCGGATTTCTAGCAGGTATCCCCCGCCAAGTTCCACCGCATTAAAATCCTCGCGTGTGAACTCCTCTGGAGCCTGAACGGCTGTCCAAAACCCAGTCCCGGTCCCACCGCCATGGCGGGTGCTGTTGATTAGATTCGATCCCTTCTCCCAGATCAGATCGAGCTGCTCGCTGCTGAGCCTCCGCGTGATCTKKGGATARGTCCCCGCATCCGASCCMKCYCCCACCGACGCCCGCAGRTTGCCRGCYGCATCGACAATGTACCTCGCCGACAGGCTCGAAACATCGCTGGCATCCTCATCCCCAAACACCACCACCCCAAGCGTGAAATCCGCAGGCCGATGCTCGGGCAGGGTTTGATTGGACTGCTGGTCGGTCATCTGCCCAGCAGAAGTACACCCGCCGAGCCAAAACGCGACCACAGCAAGCATGAACAGAGGCAACAATCGAAATCGGGTGCAATTCATCATCTATACAGTGTACCACATCCAATTCCGGGTGCCTCGCTCTTCTCTCCATCTGTCATGGGTTGTTCAATAGCTGCGAATCATTCGTTGGCCTGCAACGCTATATAGACACCGACCGGGTCCCGGATGACGGCGTATCTGGCCCCTGCAGCCTCCCCAACGACCTCGCCGCCGCCCTCGCGAACTTGTCGAAGACTCTCTGCGAAGTCGTCGACGGGCAGGCTCAGTATCCAGACGGAAGGGATACGCTCATTGTCGTCATTGAGAGGACAGATTTCTGCCGCGACGACACCATCTGGTCGCCGCATTTCGCGTCTACCTTCGATGGCGGCAGAGGCCGCTGACCATCCGACAACTTGTTCGTAGAACTCGCACATCGACGAAACATCCGAGACCATGAGCGAGAGCCAGGCGATGCGACCATTTCCCTCGAGCTGACTCGCCCCATAAGATTCGTCGTCAACGATGGGGATGACACCGAACGCAGCGCCAATAGGGTCAACGAGAACCGCCCATTGACTCTGCCCGTCGTCGTCTTTGCCGTGCATCAGCTCTTGGCCCCCAAGTTCGACTGTTCGCGCGGCACTCGCGGCCACATCGGAAACTTGGAAGTGCGGCGTCCATTGCAGAGGGAGGGCTTCGTACTCAGGTGATCGCGCCCCTAATCCGATGATCGGCGTACCTTGGTTATTGGTGAGATCGWMKCGNYYWSAGYRSMGWWSATCNYYRYCRTNNSAACYTTYGCGTAGAACCCGAGCTCCCGCTCATGATCGGGCACCGCGATATCGGCGCTGAGAACTCCGCCGACGCCTTGAAATATCGGACCTCGCATGGCTACCTCATCTCGTTTGACTTTTCCTATTTGAAAATACACTTTGGCTACGCCGCCGCAATCTCGCTTTATGACATTGTAGACCAGCTTAAAGACCCTTGTGAGCGTTGTCAATCGAGAGCAGACGGCCCCCTCACTTGCCTGTGCCGGGTGCCACTACTCGCCGCCCTCTTACCGCCTCCCCCACGCTTG
>NVSM01000067.1 GCA_002401225.1 bacterium | reverse complement strand
GTCGAACGCAGTGAGACGGAGGGGGTCTTCGTATTCTCTATCCGGGTGCCATGGCTTGACCCGAAGGGCAAGCCATGCTCTTGAAATGTCCCCAAGACACGGCTTGCCGAAGACGGTCAAGCCGTGGCACCCGGCACCCGTCCCATTCCGCCATTGCCTATTGCCCATTCCCCATTGCCTTCCCCACGCAGCACCCCTCGCGTTGCATCCTCGCAAGATCACAAGGCTCAATCGCATCAATCTCCTTGAGTTTGATCACATCCGCCAAGATCGCTTCGTCGTTGAGTGCATGTGATTTCACAAAGTTAATCGCATCACTGACCATCGCGGTGGGGGCGTCGGGCGAACGGTAATGCACCCATCGCCCCTCCTTGCGAGATTCGAGCAGCCCGGCCCGTTTGAGCATCGACAGATGCTTCGAGATCGAAGCATTCGAGAGATCGATCAGCTCCACAAGCTGGCACACGCACCGCTCGCCATCAAGGCAGGCAGCGAGGAGCCGAACTCGGTTCGGATCAGAAAGGGCGTTGGCGATGTCGGTCAGTTGAATCATTTGTTTTCTCGTTTCACTAAATAAGAATACATACCATTCACATTTTCTTCCACAAGAAAATAAGAAATTATTCTTTTATTTCGGATATATCGAAACTGGATATATTCTTCATGGTACTATATTGACGAGGTAATACCATGCTCACGCTTAAACAAGACCATTCAGAACTCGTCGTCCTCTCCGTACTCGCCATTGGCCCGTCCTATGGCTACGCGATTTCCAAGGACATCGCCGCCCGATCGGATGGCCATTTCAAGCTCTCGCCCTCAGGAATGTACCCGCTCCTGACCAAACTCGAAAAGAACGGCCTCGTCACCACCGGCTGGGAAGAGGTCAAGGCGGCCGGTGCCGATCCAGATTCCACAGGCCGACGACGCAAGTGGTACACACTGAGTGACAAGGGACACAAACAACTCACCAAACGGATCGAACACCACCGTCAGGTGCAATCGATCCTGGACGGTTTCGTTATGCCATCAAATCAATCGGCACCTGAAAGCGAGTTGGCCAACGGATGAACAAGCTCAATACCAAATCAAGAACCCAAACACGAAAGAAGATCGAGCCCTCCACGCGAGACTCCATCTCCACTTGGCTCGATGTCCTCACCGCCATGCTTGTCATGCCCGACACCCAAAGGCTACAAGTTCGCGACGAACTCGAAGACCATCTTCGATCGCGCGTCGATGACCTGCTCATCATGGGTAAATCAGAACCCCAAGCCATCCGCATCGCCGTCGCCGAACTCGGCGAGACGGCCGAGCTCGCCAAACTGATTACACATGCACACACCAAATCAAATCCAAGGAGAAAAATCATGAACGCAGCACTGATCACCGTCGCCCTCGCCGGCATGTCCTTCGGCGGCTACTCATTCATCAATGGCACAGGTGCACCAAGTGCCACACCAAGCAACGGCGGGGCGGTGCCGGTGGTGATGCCATCAGAGAACAACCGTGAAGATGGTACATATTCATTTGATATTCAAGATCTAAAATTGGTCCCAACACTCGCAGAAGTTGCGGAAGCCTTTGATTTGAGTTTGAGTGTTGGGGATGGTGTAAAAGAGAACTTTCAGCAAGCAAACATGTACTTTGAAAAATTTACAGTTCAAGGCGAAATGACCCTGGCGGAATCGATCAAGAAAATACAGAGATCTAGCGAGGCAGCATTGCTCGATTATGTAATCAAGTATGACGAGAGCAAAATAAGCGTGTTCACTCAAGATGAAGCAGTCCGCCGAACGGTGACGACGCGCGTATATCCAATTCCCGTATGGCTATACACCGCGAAGGAAAAGGCAGATTATCCCATCTCGCTTATGAGATTGCTCGAAGTGAAATATGATCTCGGCTGCTATACCTCGATACAACTCGTTAGCAGTTCAATCGTCGTCGCTGCTCCGCCAGAGATCCATGATGAGATCGCTGACTATGAAGTAGATCTTGAGAATGTACTCCGCGAGCAAGGAGAGAGGAGTATGGAAAAATCACGGCAGCGTGAGGATGAACGAAAATATCGCGATGAAGATCGGGAGCGAGAACGACAAGTACGCGAAGAGCAACGCAGGAAAGATCGTGAACATGCCATCGAGCGCATCCAAAAAGAGTTTGAGTCTGTACGGAGCGATCTACTTGACATCAAAGCAAAATCCAACTCAATTGCAAGCGAACTCAAAAACCTCCAAATCAAATCCATCGAAGCCTCTTCTCAAAGAGCATTCAACCCAGAGATCCCAATTGATGAGGAACTTCAAGCACAGATCGCAAGAAGAACCAACACGCTCGATCTTCTCGAGTTCGAACTCGACGAAACACAAGAACGATATATATTCCTCCGCTCTCGTCTGATCCAATCAGAATACGCCAACCTCTTCAAAGGCCTCGAATAAATCCCCTATATCGTGTGCCCAATCGCCGCCTCCCGTGCAAAGCCATACCATCCTTGGTATAATTCACGCACCGGAGGCGTTTTTACATGATCTGCCCATTCTGCTCTCGAAAYGAAGACAAAGTCATCGRCTCYCGCTCRACCGAAGGCGGGGCGGTYATYCGTCGSCGWCGCCATTGCCTCAAGTGTGAACGCAGATTCACCACCTACGAACGCGTCGAACCCACCGGCAGATTGATGGTCGTCAAACGCGATGGCTCGCGGGTTCCGTTCTCCACCGAGAACATCATGAAGGGCGTCTCCAATGCCTGTGGCAAACGACCGATTTCGGAAGATGTCAAAAACAAACTCGCCGAGCTGGTCGAAGAAGAACTCCACGCCGAGTACGAACGCGAAGTGCCGACGCAAATCGTTGGCGAACGCGTCATGACCAAGCTCCGCGATGTGGACAAAATCGCCTACATCCGCTTCGCGACCGAGCATCTTCAGCTTTCAACGCTCGAAGATATTCAAAGAGAACTCGACGATCTACAAAATCGGCCTTTGGCCGGAACAGATCAGGAGTCGCTTTTCGTTAGCGGGCAGCCTCGCAAGCGTCCAGTTTGATCAGTTTGTTTGGGGAGTGACTTTTGAAAACTGGACACGCTTACAGTTTGCATCTTCGACCCTGAGCACCGCGAGGTGTGCGATGGCGATGAGTTCACTTCGATCGCTGACACCAAGTTTATGCCCGATGCTATCGCGATGATTGTCGATCGTTTTTACAGATCTACATAACTGTTTGGCGATGTCCTTTGCTCGCAGCCCTTCTCCCATGAGCGCGAGAATTTCGAGCTCGCGGGGGCTAAGCACATCGAGTCTGCCGAGGTCGTTGTACTGTGCATGCAGGATCAGTTCATCGGGCATTTGCGTGCAAGCATGCTTAAACTCGAGCGGCGTGATCTGTTCGATGGTTACTGCGACGAACTTGTTTGTTTTACCATCGACAGTTGTAATCAGCGGGCGATAGCACGAGCGGAGCCGATAGCCGCCGAGGATCTCCATGAGTGAGATTCGCTGGTTTGATTTGATAGCTTGCTGGGCGACTTCAATGCGTTCTTGTGCCCACTCTGGAGGCCCAAACTCGGCGATGTTTTNGCCAAGGAGTTCATCGACAGATTTTCGACGAAACCCACGCGCGACGACATCGTTGGCACACAGAATCGTCCCGTTTTCATCCCATACCATGATGGTGATGTTGTACAAGCTTGTCATGATCTCGGTGAGCAGGGCAGCTGCGGGGAGATCTTTGAGAAGCCTGAGCATCGGATACTCAGCGTTCTCTTGAACAAGCTTTGGATTTTCGTTGTTCATAAAGTAGACCTCGTCACTCACGAATGGGTATAGATGAGCGATATCACGAATGAGGGTACCAGATTTTCTGGTTTATGGCAACTTGGGTTTCATCGACATATGGGTACGCTTTGCGTCTTCAACTTCGAGCCCGGCTTCGCGGGCGATAGCGATCAGGTCTGCCCGGTCTTTGATGTCTAGCTTTTCGCCGATGCGTTCGCGATGGCGATCGATCGTGGATATAGATCGGCAGAGCTTTGTGGCGATCTCTTTCTGACGAAGCCCTTGCCCCATCAGCGCGAGGACTTCGATTTCGCGCGATGTCAATACACTAAGCCGACCCAGATCAATGTGCTCAGCCATGATTAACTCATCGCCGGTGTCATGCTCCCGAAGCCATCGGAGTTGGATAGGTGAGATCGGTTCGACAGTGATAAAAATCAGTGTCTCGATCTCGCCTTTGTGCATTACCTCGACGGGGCGGAGCAAGGAGTAGAGCCTGGTTCCAGCGAGGAGTTCAATGATCGGGATGGGGTTGCCGCTCTTTGCTGCGAGCTGCATATATTTCACGCGTTCGTTTGCCCATGCAGGTGGGGCTAAATCTACGAGGCGTTTGCCTTTGACGCTTTGCATGGTCTCGCCTTTGAATGCTTTGATAGCGACATTGTTCGCAAAGACAATAATGCCTGAAGGCGTGAATACGAGCAGGGATAAAGATGAAAAGCCTGTGGCAAAGATGTCCATCAGCCTTTGGGCGGTAATGCTCTCCATGAAGTCATGAAGGTGCCCAACATCGACAGGCGATTGCGTGTCCGTAGGATCAGCGTGTAATTGGTTCTCGTCGTCCACGAGTGAAAGTCCTTAGGATGTCATGATCGGCTTTTCGAACTCGTCCTGTTCGATGGAGCCAATCAGTTCAATCTGGTTCGCGAAACGATCTGGGAACAGAGATTGATAGTGAGTGGAAGGGGAGTATACGCCTTGAGTGCAGAGTAATTTACTGGTGAAATTCACCATATGGTGTTGGGTGCCTTTGCAAGGGAATTGGGGAGGCATCCGAAAGCGGTTTCCGGTTTGGGTGTTTGAGTATCTCTCCCTAGATCCAAGTTGAGGCAACAAATAAGCTCGAACGATTGAGAGTGTGTATGCGATGAGGAACGGTAATGCTGATCAAAGCTTCATTTATGAGAGCGGATGCGGTGTAAGAGAGGCGTGCCGCATATAGTTTCGGTGAAGAGAACACGAGGATAATGTGGTCTATTTGTATAGATATGCCTGAGTTGGATTCTTTGGAGAATAAAAATGGCAAATAAAATTTTCCCAAACACAGTATCAGCAATGGCTGATCTCCGTGAATCCGGCATCATCCACGACGGCATGATGTGCATGGTCGGTGGGTTCGGGCTCTGCGGCATCCCCGAACAACTCATCATCGCACTTCGAGATTCCGGTGTCAAAGGAATTACTTGCGTCTCAAACAACGCTGGCGTCGATGATTGGGGGCTTGGTTTACTCCTGCAAACAAAGCAGATAAAGAAAATGATCTCGTCCTATGTCGGCGAAAACGATGAGTTCGCTCGCCAATACCTCAACAACGAACTCGAAGTCGAGTTTAATCCCCAAGGCACACTCGCCGAGCGTGTGCGTGCAGGCGGGGCAGGTATACCAGCGTTCTTTACCGCAACCGGTGTGGGGACGATTGTTGCAGATGGCAAAGAAATCCGTACTTTCGCAGCACCAAATGGCGGCCAATCACGCGAATACATCATGGAAACCGGACTCTTCGGCGATCTCGCACTCATCAAAGCAGCCAAAGCCGACGAGCACGGCAACCTCGTCTACAACATGACCGCCCGCAACTTCAACCCAGACATGGCCACCGCTGCCAAGTTCGTGATTGCCGAAGTAGACGAAATCGTTCCCGCGGGTTCGCTGCACCCAGATGAGATTCACACCCCCGGCAACTATATCGATCGCGTGGTCATGACCAAATCAGAAAAACGAATCGAACAACGAACAGTGAGCGAAGGGTAATTTATATGAGTGATAATCAAAGTTCAGATTCAAATGAGCCCATAGAAAATGAGCCGTTTCGTGGCATTGTTCTCGATGATGTAGATGGCCCTGTAGAGACGATATGCCGATACTTGAACAGTGCCCAGCCGGCGAGATTGTTGGTGAATAGTTTTATAGCGCTCGCAACCGTAGCTATTCTCGCCATTGTGGGATCAAAGTTTGCACAGGACGGAATCGCTCCATATGTCTTGAGTGTGTTCATGTTTTTCTTTGGCACGGTCGGTGCCCTCCTCCCCGTGTGGGCCGTCGCCCGCCTCATCGCTGATGCGATCAAAGACGGAGCGAAGGAATGAGTGAAACTCCACATCCAGACATGCAACCATCAAAAAAAGGCACCGCATCTAAGAGCGAAATCGTTCAAGGGGTGGCTGCTGTTTGGGGTTCCTTCCGAGAGATCGGCGAAGGAGCGTCTACATTCTGTCGGCGTTTCTTAGAACACAAACACCCTTCTGTGATCTTCATCACAGCCTTCGTGATCTTTATTCTTGCTGCATTGATTGGGCAACTCGCATCCGTGTTTGTGCCGGGGACCGAGGAGGTCATGCGTAGAGCGGCCAACGGTCAATCCTGGACAGAAATACAATCATATGGCTCGCTGCAAATGGTCAGTTTTATCTCGGCCTGTTCATACTTCACCCGAATCGCCGCGATGATGCTTGCTGCTTGGGCACTGATCCGGCTACTCGCTGATGCCATCAAAGACGGAGCCAAATCATGAATGACACAACCCCCGCAGATGCTCCCAAGCTCCCACCCAAATCCCAAAAACCAATCTACACCCGTCCAAAGTTCATCGCCTGGTTTTTCATCGTCGTTGTGTTCCTATTCCTCATCTTGCGGAACATGGAAACGATTACCATGGATGTATTCTTCATGCCATTAAGAGCCCCGGCCGCCTTGCTCTACCTCGTTTTCTCCCTCATCGGCTTCATCGTCGGCTGGCTCGTCAAACGCCCAAAGAAGTCATCAAAGGGTGATTAAAGAAAATTGCAGATGGTTGTTGCGATTCATTCTCAACTGGAATATGATTGAAGTACTCGGCTGTCCGTAATGTTGAGTCGGCCGAACGGAGTTCATGTCATGATGACCACAACTGATTCAAAGATCGAATCCAAAGCCGTCCCGCTGACCCAGCTCGTTCGTGGACAGACCGGTCGAATCGAATGTACACAGGCCCATCCTGATGACTGTTCAATGCTCCGTGCGATGGGACTTCATCCAAACGCTTCGGTTCAAATGTGTCGGCTCGGCGAACCCTGCATCATCTCGCTCTCGGGCGCATGCCGAATCGGTCTCGCCAAAGACATCGCTTCACGCGTGATGGTTCACATCGACGAATAAGCCTTTCTCTTAGCTGTAGATTCTTCCGATGACCACCCCGATGCCAATGCCAACCGATTCAATTTCATCGTCGCACACGATCGCCGTGCTTGGCAATCCAAATGTCGGCAAGACCACACTCTTCAATCGCATCGCAGGCATCCGTGCCAAGACATCAAACTTCCCAGGCACCACCCAAGAAGCACGCATCGCGCGCGTGAAACTCAAAGCTGGTGGCCAAACGATCGAATCACTCCTCATCGATCTCCCCGGCATCTATTCCCTCAATCTTGATCTCTCCGAATCAAAGGTCTGCGTCGATGTCCTCGATGGCACCGCTGCCCCGGCTGGCGAAGAAGCAAACATCCCCGATGTGCTCCTCGTCGTGATCGATGCCACCAACCTGATGCGCAACCTCACCATCGTCGGCGAAACCCTCGGGCGACGCCTGCCGACAGTCGTTGCCGTCAACATGGTCGATGTCGCCCGCAGAAGAAGCATCCATGTCGATCAAGCCAAACTCAGCGAATGTCTCGGATGCCCAGTCGTCATGTGCAGCGCCCGCTCCGGCGAAGGCGTTGATGAACTCGCTGCCAAACTTTGCCAAGCCAAAGTACCCACGCGCTCCGCACCAACCGATATCGATGGCATCGAACGATGGGCACAAGATATCTACGAAGTCGTATCAGCCTCGCCTAACCCAATCAAAGAAGACACACTTACCGATCGACTCGATCGCGCATTCACTCATCCAATCCTTGGCGTGCTCTCCTTTGCCGCGATTATGACCGCGCTCTTCTGGATGATCTTCAAGCTCGCTGCGTATCCAATGGACTGGATCGATCTCTGGTTCGGTTCCGTCGGCGGCTATGTCGGTTCGCATATTCCACCGGGCCCGATCCATGATCTGATGGTCGATGGCGTGATTGCAGGCGTTGGCGGCACCGTTATTTTCCTGCCTCAGATTTGTTTGCTGTTCTTCCTACTCGCACTCCTCGAAGGCACCGGCTATCTCGCCCGCGCCGCCTTCGTCATCGATCGTGCCCTTCGCCCCTTCGGCATGTCCGGGCACGCATTCGTACCACTGCTCTCAAGCCATGCCTGCGCCATCCCCGGCATCATGGCCGCCCGCGCAATCCCCGACCGCCGAGATCGGCTTGCGACAATCCTCGTCGCCCCGTTCATGAGCTGCACCGCTCGCATCCCCGTCTATATCCTGCTTACATCAATCCTCTTCCCCGATCGCCCGCTCTACCAAGCCTACGCATTCACCATGTGCTACGCCATCGGCATCCTCGCCGGCTTGTTCACATCACTCTTGTTTAGAAGGACCATCCTGCGTGGCAAGTCTCGTCCGATGGCCCTCGAACTCCCAAGCTATCGAATCCCTGATCTCAAATCCGCACTCTTGTTAACCCTCGATCGAGGCATGATCTTCCTCAAAAAAGCCGGCACCATGATCCTCGCCATTTCCATCGTCCTCTGGTGGCTCAACGCCTATCCAAAGGCCGGCCCCACAGACGAAGCGATCGCCCTTCGCACACAAGCAGAATCCTTCGTTGAAATCGATCAAACACAAGCCGACGAACTCTACGCCAAGGCAGATTCACTCGATACCCGCAACGCCGCCGCCAACTCCATGCTCGGCAAACTCGGCACCACCTTCCAACCCATCTTTGCACCCCTGGGCTATGACCGCCAACTCACGGTCGGTGTGCTCGCGTCGTTTGCAGCAAGAGAAGTGTTCGTCTCGACGATGGCCGTCCAAGTCGCCGGCTCCGATGATGTCGATGACGATTCCGTCCTCGAATCAATCGCCAACGCCACCAACGACGACGGCTCACGCATCTTCACCTATGGCACAAGCTGGTCACTCCTCTTCTTCTATGTCCTCGCATCCTTATGCCTGCCGACCTTGGTCGTCACGGCCAAAGAAGCCGGCGGTTGGAAATGGGCATTCCTCCAACTCGGTTGGATGTCCACCCTCGCCTATGTCAGCGCCCTTGCCGCCTACCAGTTCATCCTCGCCGCCGGAGGCTCCTAGTCATGCCCATCAACGACTGGCAGTTCTGGGTCGTCACCCTCGTGATGCTCGCCTCACTCTGGCTTCTCAAGCTGGTGCTTCTTCCCAAGAAAAAAGGCACCAAAGCCACGCTCACAGTGGGGGGCAAGCCCGTCGGCAAGAAGCCCAAATCGAAATCCAAAGACTGCAACTGCGGCTAATCTACATTCTATTTGTGGCGCCCTCCTTTGCCCCTCCCTGCGCCCCGCGGGGAGGTGGGCCGACGAAGTCGGGTCGGAGGGGTGTCTTCGTCTTTTTATTCCTTTGATGACGAATGCAATGAAAGAGAAGACACCCCTCCGCCATGCTTCGCATGCCACCTCCCCGCGGGGCGCAGGGAGGGGCAAGAGTTGTCAAGGGGGGCACCTCAGCTCAGATACTCAGAACTCAGAAACACATCCCGGTGGGCCAGGGGTGTGTTTCTGAGTTCTGAGTCTGTCGGTGCGAATATCGCTTTCCCTGTGTGGTTCATGTACAGAAGACACAAAACGAGCCGTGTAGTTTGATGTCGGGTGCCACGCCTTGACCGTCTTCGGCAAGGTGTGTCTTATTCTCTTTCGCCTCCCCCGGGCTTCCGGGGGAGGTGGCGGCGAA
>NVSM01000012.1 GCA_002401225.1 bacterium | reverse complement strand
GTCGGGCCACCTCCCCGCGGGGCGCAGGGAGGGGATGAGGGTTAGCAAATCAGTAGCGTTCTCCTTGCTCTCTGTTCTTCGCTTTTCACTTTCTTCCTCTTCCATTGCCTATTGCCCGCTGCCTATTGCCCTTCCCCCATCCGCCCGCATATCCTTGCCCAATGACACACGAACTGCTTACCAAACTYAAYCTCGTYMATCACCCRCGCATCGTCACCGATTTYACCGGCGACGAAACACCWGAGAAGGACAATATCGTCCTCTCCTACAACCCMGCCACCGGCAAGCCCATCGCCGGCATYCGGCTCGAYTCSCAAGAGGACTACGAGGTCGTCACCGCCAARGCMGCCAAGGCCTTCAAAGAGTTCCGCAAGATCCCMGCTCCAAAGCGMGGCGAGWTGRTYCGWCGRATCGGCAACGCGTAYCGCGAAGTGCTCGAAGAACTTGGTTCACTCGTCGCACTCGAAATGGGCAAGATCAAAGCCGAAGGCATCGGCGAAGTTCAAGAAACAATCGACATCACCGACTTCGCAGTCGGTCTCTCCCGCCAAATGTATGGCATCACCATGCCGTCAGAACGCCCAGAACACGCGATGAAAGAACAATGGCTCCCGATGGGCCCCGTTGGMATCATCACCGCSTTCAACTTCCCMAACGCGGTCTGGGGCTGGAACGCGATGCTCGCGGCRGTCGCCGGCGACACCTGCGTGTGGAAGCCYTCACTGATCGCACCACTCACCGCCATCGCGACCAACGACATCGCTCAGAAGGTTGCCTCTGAAATGGGCTACGAAGACATCTTCCAGCTCGTCATCGGCACCGATGCAATCGTTGGTGAATCCATGATCGCCGATCGTCGATACCCATTGATCTCCGCCACCGGCTCGTGCGACATGGGTCGCCATGTAGGCTCGGTCGTTGCTGGTCGATTGGGCAAGTCACTCCTCGAACTCGGTGGCAACAACGCTGTCATCATCGAAGCCGATGCAAACCTCGATCTCGCACTCCAATCAACAGTCTTCGGCTCCGTCGGCACCTGTGGCCAACGCTGTACCTCAACGCGTCGTTTGATCATTCATGAATCAATCGCCGACAGTTTCTGTGCCAAGCTCGTCACCGCGTACGAATCCGTCCGCATCGGCGATCCGCTCGACAGCAACACGCTCATGGGCCCGCTCATCAACGAGCAATCAGTCGCCGGTTACGAGCACGCAGTAAAAACAGCTTGCGAACAAGGGGCCACCCTGCTCACCGGCGGCACCCGAGTCACAAATCTTGAGGGCGATCTCGCCACTGGGCACTTTGTGACTCCTACAATTATCCGAGCACCAGAAGGCAAYGACCTGCCGATGGCACTCGAKGAAACCTTYGCTCCRATCCTCTATGTCTTCACCTACAAGACYCTCCAAGAAGCGWTYGACAKGCAGAACGATGTGGTCCAGGGGCTCAGCTCCGCCATCTTCGCCGGCTCGTCGAACGCCGCCCAAAGATTCCTCGAYCCATGCGGGACAGGCTCTGACTGCGGGCTCGCRTATGTAAACCTYGGAACYTCSGGCGCAGAAATCGGCGGRGCATTCGGRGGCGAAAAAGAYACCGGAGGCGGACGCGAGTCTGGCTCCGACGCATGGAAGGCGTACTCGCGTCGCCARACATGCACCATCGGGTTTGGAGAAACYCTTGAACTRGCACAAGGAATCCGCTTTGAGTGATCAACACAGCCRACGAGAAACCGCAGACACACTCGTCGATGCACTCGCCAAGGCAGCCGCCGCTTCGGTTGAATCTGGTATGAAGGTCGGACTGGGCGCAGGACGAACCGCAGCACGCGGGATCGAAATCCTCGCTCAACGCGTCGTTGACGAAGGGCTCGATATCGTATGTGTCGCAGCATCCGAAGCCGCCGAGGATCTTGCCCGCGAGCGTGGACTCAAACTTGTCGATTTCGCAATGCTCGAAGAACTCGACATCCTCATCGATGGCGCAGATGCAGTCGATCGAAAGATGCAGGTTATGAAGGGTTCACGCGGCGCGATGACTCGCGAGCGAATTCTTTGCTGGGCTGCCAAGAAAACTATTTTCATGGTCCACGCCAATAAGGTGTCTTCAACACAAATCGGCAATGACACGCCGCTACCAATCGCCGTCATGGCGTTCGGGCTCGTCTCCACCCGTAAAGCACTCCGCCACATCGGAATCAATGGCGTCATCCGCCAAGATATGAACGGGCAACTCTTCATCACCGACAACGGCAACCTTGTTCTCGACGCTACGCTCACCGGATCCGAAAACCTCTTCGAACTCGCCTCCGAACTCAACGACATCCCTGGCGTGATTGACCACGGCCTATTCATCGACGAAGCTGACATTATCCTCATCGAAAACGAAGCTGGAGAAATTGAAGCCCTCAACCGGGCGAGCCGATAGCTTGAGGTTCTTGCTCTCATATTGATACAACTAAATAAACGGCTTCCAATTGGAAGCCGTTTTTTAGTTGCCGGTGTGGGGGCAGGTGTTTTTGAGTCTTTGTCTCACTCAAATAGCCGGACTTGGTCCAATGCAGATCCGAGTACCTTGTTCCATGCCCAGTTGCTTGTCGCATCGTCCGATTGATTCAAAAACCCCGCATTAGCCGAGTTAATCTTGGGTCCAAACGCTTCGAGCAGCCACTTGCGTTCGTCGCCGGTGGTGTTGGAGAGTGTGTTATAGGCGGAACTTAATTTTTCAATCATGGGCTGAATCGCCGACACAAAGTTCATCACACCATCCAACGAGTTCACATTCGCCAGCAATCCTGTGAGTGATGTCAGATCGTTGATGTATGCATTCGCAGCATCCTTCACCAAGGGTGAGAGCAACTGCATTGCTGTTGGCGAGTTGAGTAGCCCTCTTAAAGGGGCCGTCTCACACCCCGACATCGATCCGCCGATCCCGGTACAAAACACCGCGCTCACAGAAACCGCCAATACCCGCCGAGACATATTCCGTTTCATAGCTCTCGCTCCTTGAAAACTGTGTATTCGTCCAGAGTAGATTCTAGCAGATTCTAAGATCGGGTGTCATTTGCCAATAGCCGATCCTGTTTTTATACCGAGAACATGTGAAGGGGATTGCCAGCAGGATTGCGGCAATGATGAGTGTGGTTTTAACCGACTGTTTCATTACAAGATACTAGTCCATCCAGCCATAAATGCTCCTCGATCAGTTTTTTACGCCCGTAGGGAAGCGGTTTTTTAGCAAATTATGCATCGAATAAAAAAACAAGACCTGCTTCGTGCGTGATGCACTTAGCAGGCCTTGCACTGTTGTGGTTGCCAAATAAAATCGAGTAGTTATGGACAGCCAGCTGAGAACAGGTTGAGGAACTGAGAAATATCGAAGAAGTTGAGTTGCCCATCATTATTCAGGTCAACCACACACACTTCTGGTTCCCAGATGATGCGAGAGAGCACGACACTTCCTCCGATGACTGAGTTGCTGTCAAAGTTTGAGCCACCAGCCCGAACTCCTACAGGCTCGCCGCTCGCAACATAAATAGATGCTCCGCGCCCATCAGGAGAGATTTGTGATGGGCCAAAGTCGCCCGAGAAAAGTATTTCTTCGCTCTCAACACCATCTCCGTCAATGGCAATTAATGCGTAATGAGCAGTTGTAGCGTTGAAAGCATGGAAGGCGGAGACATTCCAATCGCAGGTAAACTGACCACTCTCAGGGACTTGAACGGTAAAATCAGCGAGTGAGAGTGGAACTCCACCGCCAGGGTTTCCAAGATCAACATCGTACTGGAACTCAATAGCTGGGCGAGATCGAGCGAAGCCGCTTTCGATTCCGGTGTTCGTCCAGTTGCTAAAATCGTTATCGAACGAAACATCGCCACCATCACGAACAACAGTGAGTGATCCTCGGATTGAAGAGTTTGAATCGCTGTTGCTCCCGCCCATAACGAACCCGTAATCGAAACCATCGGTGATTTGTAGCTCGACGATTCCTTCCTCATCTACATTCGAAGTATTGATCCAGTTGCCTACCGGAGTCTCTACCCGCCCACCAGGACCATCTGCGAATGCGATCAGATCATATACGGGTATGAAAAACTTGTGTTGCGCAAAGTAGTTCCATCGCACACGCAGTGTTCCTGTTTCGGTGGCAGTTGAGCTATATTCTGATGTACGAAAACTTACACCATTACTGGGATTGCCAAGTTTAACATCGTAGGTCAACTCGACGGCAGCTGTGATATCCACTGTACCATCCGTAATCCCCATACTCGACCAGTTTGATGGGTCGAATACTCCATAAAATCCATCCGAGTCTTGTCCGCTCGCGAATCCTGTAGCCATCATCGCAAGAGTTATTCCGGTAGCCGTTAACTTGTACATTCGTGTCCCTTTCATTTGTTGCTTCAGAATGCACAACAGCATGCACTCATAAACAAGAACGAGAAACTGGTTTGCTTCTCCCTTGAGTTGACAAGATTTTTAAAAAATTGCGTTTGACAGCCCAGAATCGTGGAATATGTGAGCAGAATATTTACTCTTCTGGGGATGATCGCATCCTTGAAATTCGGCATTCCTTAAACTCGTTCACCTACAATCCCTTATGACCACCGTTCAACAGCCGACCCACACCAACGCTCTCGCCAACGAGACTTCCCCGTATCTTCTTCAGCATGCGCACAATCCTGTCGATTGGCACCCTTGGGGCGACGAAGCATTCGCCGAGGCACAGCGGCGCGATGTGCCGGTGTTTCTTTCGATTGGCTACTCGACTTGCTACTGGTGCCATGTCATGGAACGCGAATCCTTCGAGAGCGAAGCGATCGCCAAGATCATGAACGAGCACTTCGTGTGCATCAAAGTCGACCGCGAAGAGCGTCCTGATATTGATGATATCTATATGGCAGCGACGACCATTTTTTCTGGCTCGGGCGGTTGGCCCATGTCCGTATTCCTCGAACCAAAATCACGCAAACCCTTCTATGCCGGGACTTATTTTCCAGCCGAACCGGCCTACGGTCGACCATCGTTCTCGCAACTCCTCGAAGGCTTGTCTGATGCGTGGAAGAATCAAAACGCACAAGTCATCGAGCAAGCCGAGTCGATCGCGGCGGCCGTGATCGAGCAGGTCGCGTCGGCGAACCAACAACCTGTTGCGGTCGGGCAGCCTCAACTTACGAATGCCACCTCGGCACTCCTCCAACGCTTCGACAAAACCAACGGCGGCTTCGGTGGCTCGCCCAAGTTTCCCCAGCCTGTGTATCTCGAATATCTTCTCGACTTCCGGGAGCATACCGACGAAGGCACACGCAACGCGATCGATAAAGCGGCGAAGAAAACGCTCGATGCGATGGCMATCGGYGGGMTCAAYGATCAAATCGGAGGCGGGTTCCATCGCTATTCAACCGATGCATTCTGGACGGTGCCTCACTTCGAGAAGATGCTTTATGACAATGCCCAGCTCGCGAGTATCTATGCTCGGGCATCGGCGATCTATAACGACAAGTTCTACGCTCGCATTGCCGAGCGAACGCTCGACTACTGCTTGCGAGAAATGACCAATCAATCTGAACCCGGCGCGACGGGTTTCTTTAGCGCGCAAGACGCCGAGGTTGATGGGAAGGAAGGACTAAACTACCTATGGACCAAGGCTCAGATCAATGAGGTTCTCGGCAAGGGATCTGCCGAAGCGAAGCTCATCCTTGATATCTATAGCCTCAACTCGGGCACAAACTTCCAAGACCCTCACCACGCAGACGAACCCAAACGCAATGTACTTCGCCTCGATACCCGCCTCGACGAACTCGCCAAAGCATCATCGATGAGTGATGTCGAATATATTGAGATGGTTGATTCGATCAATGAAAAGCTCTATGCTGTTCGTGAAACGCGCAAGCAGCCTCGACTCGATGACAAGGTGCTTGTTGCTTGGAATGGTTTGTTGATTGTTGCCTTGGTCGAAGCCGGCGAGGCACTTGATGAGCCACGCTATATCGAAGCGGCCCAGCACGCTGCCGATTTTATCCTCGAACATATGCGATCGGAAGATGGTCAGTTGTTGCGGGCGTACCGCGCCAATGTCGCCAAGGTGCCCGGGCTCCTCGAAGATTATGCAATGCTCATCGCGGGCATGATCAAGCTTCATCAGGCTCCGCTCGCTCGTGATCAAACGACGATCGAAATGATCCTTGAGCTTGCCGATCAGGCTCATGAACTCTTCGCCGACGATGCCGGTTCGTACTATGATACAAGGGCAAATCAGGCGGATCTCTTTGTGCGTACGCGATCATTCCACGACGGAGCCGTGCCGTCCGCTATCGGGGTGATGCTCAACAATCTCATCAATATCGCCAACTTGGTAAACGCTGATGAAGCCGACGCACTGAAGTATCGCACCCGCGCAGCCAACTTGCTCAAAGCTGTCTCGCCTGCACTCGCGTCCCATCCGATGTCCTCGATTAACTCTGCTCGTGCGTTGATTCATATGCTTGAACAAGAAGATGAATATGCTTCAATCTATGCATTCGCCGGAAGCAGTGGGGCCGTTGAGCAATCAAAGAAGATTCAGTCGCCGGTTAAAATTTTGGTTTCGACCGATTCACTCACTGTATCCGATGATGAACCGGCATCGTTCAAGATCGCAATCGATATCGATAAGGGCTACCACATCGTCGCGGCAGAACCCGGAGAATCAGACGCTGCCAAGCTTTTGCTCCCGCTGCGTGTTGGTCTTACCAAAGGGAAAGGTGTTGCGGTCTTTGCAGATTACCCGCAGGGCGAATCCTACGGCTTAGATTCCGTTGGTACCTTCAACATCAACTCCGGGCGCATCGAGTTTGATGTCATCATCGAAAAAGCCCCCGGCGTCGGTGTCKSKYCRRRSGSTYYYKYYYKCKSKRYCYYRWTMMRAGYKWSWMMYGAWWYMAMKTKYCAMSMWCMMMWMMMGGTTGAGCTTGATATTGAGATCGTGATCAACTAATCGCCGTAGCCAATTTTGTATGCTGCGCCCATTGCCAGCAGCAAGAATAAGATATCGAGCGGATGCTTGAAGCTATCAATAAACGAGCCTTGTGTAAACATCTCAGCTATTTGGGCTCGCATTTCGTTCGATGAATCCATGAGTTTCGTGCGGTAATCAAACTGATCATCTGCGCTCATCGCTGCCCATCGATCCACGGTCAGTGTCTGGACACTCTCGGGATAATCTTCAGGCCAGATCGCAACATCCATTGCCAGATTCGGGTTCGGCCACGCGATTGCTTCATCAGCTTCAATCATGTTCGTGGCCACCATATCCGCCATCATCGACAGGGCCGTCTCTTCGTCAATATCGTGATAGGTGTAGTCTGGCCCGTAATCCTTTGCAAAGCCGGTGCGGAGGGCGATCTGTTCGAGGTCGTCCATTCCTTCCCACTTTTCGGTGATCATCTCTTGAATACTCGTTGGATAATCATCAGGCCACATGGCTGCTTCAACAAAGAGATGTTGGTTTTCCCATTCGATCGTTTGGCCATTTTCGATTTGCTCAGTGCAAACTTCATCCACTAATCGCCCAAAGACCCAATCGTCATTAACTTCATCGAGTGTGATGCTTTCGCTCATCGATGAGCCGAAGGTATCTCGTACGAACATGTACGACGCGCCATATTTTCCGCCTGCGATTGATGCCGCAGCGACAATCGCAGCCATGACTCCGACGATCATTCCGCCGCCGGTGGTTTGGGATCCGCCGCCCGCCTGCGCGCCAATACCAACAAGCACACCGATTCCGATGGCAATCCAACCGATTTCAAACCCGGTAAAGTAGGCGATCGCGCCCCATGCCACCGCACCGATCACGCCGCCGATGAGTGCGCCAATAAACGCCAGCGTTGGTCCTGCAGCCAAGCCGCCCGCAGCAGCTGCGCCGCCCATAGCAGCTCCGYCGATCTTGCTGCCACCCGAGGATTTGCTTTTAGTCGACATCGCTTTTCCAGATTGTGTGTTGTATCCGCACCCCATGCATACAACCGTGCCGTCGGCCATCCGCTGCCCACACCCAGRGCAGGCCATCGCAGACTCGCCAAAGGCCTCTTCTTCAACACCGATATCATCGAGCAGATCATCCATTCCGCCCAAATCGTCATCGTAGAGGTTGTCTTCTTCGACCGGTGCCGGCTGGGCGTTCGACTTGGCATCAACGCATGCCTTGTGTGCATATTGCCCACGCTCGTTTTTAATCCGAGGCATCCCCGCACAACTCTTGCTGCAAAGAACGCATATTTTGTCTTCGTTACTCATTTTTTTCGTCCCCAGTTCTTGTCTTCTAAATATGTAAAAATGTTATTGATAGGCCGCTGCGGAAAACGCAGATCCARCGGCTAAGACCAGCCAAATAATATTGATCGGCTGCATCATGAGTGCAAAGAATCCGATCTCAATCATTTCGTGATCGATGTACTCCGAGTTGGCGTAAGTCATCTCGGCGATCTCTGCTCGAATCGCATCTTGCTCGTCATACGACATGCGATACCATTTGTCGCTTGTATCATCGCGAATAACCCGCGAAAATTCATCGGGCCATTCAGCGAGTTCCCATGCTTTCCATTCCTTTGGCCAAGGAATCTCATCGCCCCGATCGTTCCATTCATCAAGCACTTCCCAAACAACCACTTCGCTCATGGCGAGGTCATCGCTCACATCCTCCGGCTCCATCACCTCAAGATATTGCTTGACCAGCAGGGTCGCGGTGAGGTAGTTGCCGCCAATGACAGAACCAATAGCGATGATCGCGCCAATCAATCCGAAGTACACGCCTCCGGTATCACGCGATCCTATATTGACCCCGATACCAACGAGTAAGCCGATGCCCCATGCCAAAATTCCAAATCGGATATGCCCATAATACGCAACCGCTGCCCAGATGCTCGCGCCGATTGCCCCGCCGACACATCCACCAAGCACCGGATAGAAAAGTTGGTTTGCTAAGCTGCCAACAATCGCGGCGCTTGCGTTGGCAACTTTGCTCTCTTTGACAACTCGATCTTTCGAGGCTTTTGTGTTGGACTGTAATCCAGATTCTCGGTTGTAGCCGCAACTCATGCACACAATCGCGTCATCACCCATCGCTTGCCCGCACCCTGGGCACGCGTTGGCTCCGCCGATCTCATCACCTGATGATGGGATATCCCCGAGCAGGTCGTCCATTCCGCTGCCCAATGCGTCGTTCCAATCGCCGCCTTGATCAGTTGTCGATGCCTGTTCGGCCTGTTCGTTTTTTTGCTGAACACATGCCWGGTGGGCATACTGGCCCTTCTCATTTTTAATCCGAGCGTGTCCAGTGCAACTCTCTCCACACAGCACGCAAGGCTTATCAATATTTGGCATTCTGAGTCCCCAAAAGAAAAGAAGCACCGCATATGCGATGCTTCCTACATTATACATATTTCAAACACATTCGCAACCGGCAATTCGCAGCTGAATATGATTTCAATGAATCTTACTTATCATCTTCAGCAATCGATTTACGCATCACGGTATCCGCGTTGATATTCTTCATGCGGTAATGATCCATAATCCCGAGGTTTCCGCTGCGGAACGAATCAGCAATCGCCTTGGGCACATCGGCTTCAGCCAAGACCACCAACGCACGGTTCTTCTGTATCTCAGCTTTGAACTCTTGTTCCTGAGCAACCGCCATCGCTCGGCGTTCCTCGGCTCGTGCTTGGGCGACCTTCATATCCGCCTGTGCTTGATCTTCCATCAGCTTCGCGCCGATGTTCACGCCGACATCAATATCGGCGATATCAATCGAGAGGATTTCATAGGCTGTGCCTGAATCGAGCCCGCGAGCAAGCACTGCCTTCGAGATTGCATCTGGGTTTTCAAGTACAGTCTTGTGCGAATCAGCCGARCCAATACTCGATACAATCCCTTCGCCAACACGCGCGATGATTGTATCTTCTGTTGCACCGCCGACGAGTCGAGCGAGGTTTGTTCGCACGGTCACACGGGCGCGAGCCTTGAGCTGAATCCCGTCTTTGGCGACGGCATCAATGGTTGCCCGTCCAAGACCTGGGTCTGGACAATCGATCACCTTTGGATTCACCGAAGTGTTTACTGCTTCGAGAATGTTTCGTCCCGCGAGATCAATCGCAGTCGCCACGCCCCAATGCAGTTCGATGTTGGCATTGGCTGCGGCGATCAACGCAGAAACCACATTGCCCACATTTCCACCAGCAAGGTAATGGTTCTCAAGATGATCGGTTTCAACCGTGATGATCCCTGCTTYGACCAAACGAATCTTGTTATTCACAATAATCRAAGGGTTCACCTTGCGAAAACGCATCGCGATAATCGAAGCCAAGCTCACGCTCGCCTTGGACATCACTGCCTGGAACCACAGATTAAAGAAGTTAAACAGCACCGCCACGGCAATCAAAAGAATGATCACACCCACGATAATTATGATGATGGTCATTGGTCCCATGCTTCACTCCTTCAACACTGTTCCAAAGAGGAACAAGGTGATTTTTTTATTCTGAGCGCGCACCATGCGCGATGCACCATTGTACACAACCCGAACCTACAACGCCCGGACTTCGATGGTCAACCCGTCCACCTTCGTCACCTKTACGCTCGCTCCACGATCAATAATCCCGCCTTTGGCGATGGCATCATGGCGTTCGCCTTCGATTTCGACCACTCCGCTCGGGCGCATGTGGGTTGTGGTAATGCCTTCGAGCCCGAGCAGATGCTCACGCTCAGATCGCTGGGCTTTGGTGTTTTCATAGCGATCTTGTGCAATCTCTTCGCCAGATCGCCCGAGCATCATTCGCCCCAACGGCGTGCTGGGCAGCATCTTCACCGAAAACACAAAGACCATCGGCCCTAATATCGCCACGACCAAAAAACCAATCGCCCCCCAGAGCGTCTCATACTTAAACAAATACACAACTCCAGCGATGGCGCTAATCAACGAACTGATTCCCAAGATCCCGCCTGATGGGATAAAGGTTTCAAGAACGATCAAAAGCAGGCTCAACCCGATGAGTGCAATCCCGATGACTAACAAACTATCCATCAACCGTTTCCTTCTTTGTTCTCGTCTGAGTTGTTCTCAATAGCTTGAACTTCGATCCGCATGGATGTCGCCGACACAACGCGGATCGCAACGCCCTGTTCAATCGTCCCGAATGCAGCGTAGACATCGACGATCTCGTCGCCATCGCTAAAGGCCGCTTGCCCGATCGGATGCAAAGGCGTGGTCGTGATGCCTTCGCTGCCCACACGCACGCTCCCGTCATCAACAACAATCGCATGGAGCATTGACTTGGCAGGCATCCCGCCTACGCCGCTGGCTCCACTCAATATGAACTTATTAAACAGGGGTAGCTCGTGCGCGTTTTTAATAATCAACCACCAGCCGATTCCCGCAGTAATAAACGAGAGCAGCACCGTGACTGCACCTGTCATCATGTCTTTTTGCATCTGCGGATTGGACATCGATCCGCCAGACCCGACAAAGGTACCGATCAGCCCGCCGAACAATGCGATCAAACCGATGATCCCAAACACGCCAAAGCCCGGAATCACAAATGCCTCGATCGCTAGGCACACAATGCCGGCCACGATGGCGATCAGTTCCCACCACCCGCTCAGCCCGATCATCGCGCCTGGTCCGAGCAGCAACGCGAGCATCGCAACCGCAACCGCCCCGGCAAGCCCGGTTCCTGCCATGATCATCTCGATAAACACCGAGATCAACAGCACAACAATAATCAAGCCTCGCACGAACGGGTTGACYAAGAATCGGACGAGTTTTTCCGACCAGTTCATGCGAACACGAACAAGCTCTTTGGCTCCAAAGAACGCACTCAACTCCGCATCATTCTGAATAATCCCGCTCGAAAATCCGAAGTAGGCGAGCTGGTCGTCACGCATCACAATCGCAGCCGATCCATCGGTGATGTATCCGAGCATCCGATACTTCCCAAAGTCCGCAGCCGAGAATACATGGCGCGTCGAGGGGGAATCGAGCCCGAAGCCTTCTTCTGGGTTTGCGAACACCTCTTCGATATCATCAAGCGTTGGGCTTGCGGGGCGATAGGCGTTTGGGTCGTTTATCGCTTCTTCGCTTTGCGAATCATTCGGCCGATCTTCACCACGACGAGCATCAACTTCATTTTCGTTTTCGTTTTCATCTTCTGTCCCTTCTTCCGCTTCTTGAGCATCTTCATCAGTTGGATTGCTGTAGGTCTGTACGCCTCCGGTGACCTCGGCCAACATCGGCTTGCCACGCACGACATCGCCAGCGAAGAGTAACTTGTATTCTTCTTCATTAATCGCGAGCCGATGCCCGGTCTCGATCTCTTCGACAAACCAAAGCTCGATCCCATCAGCAACAATCGCCTGCACAAGGTATTCGTCATACCCGCTGCGTCGAGCAGAATCCGTAACATCCGCCATCAAAGGCGGCAACAGCTTTGTCCGCTCTTCAGGGGATAACGCTTGCATSCCTTCGAGCCCAAACATATGAACAAGGATAATAAACGCATCGCCCATCGAAGCCGGGTCACTCGTCACGATCTCATCGCACGCCAAGGCAATAATCGCCCCGCCCGAAAACGCCTCTGGTCGAATCCACGCAACCGAGTTGGAAATCGACGACATCTTGATCATATTCGAGATTTCAAGCACCGCCCCAAGTCCGCCGCCCGGCGAGTCGATCTCAAGGACCAGCGCATCCATCCCAGCAGCTTCCGCAGCTTCAATCCGCCGCTTGACCGACATCGCCGTGACGCCATCGATCGCGCCTTCGATAGTAATGACCGCAATCCGATCCGCCTGGCGAGCCGCCGGGATGAATCGCATCGCAGGCGGGGTCGATGGAGCAGCAGCTACAACGGAGTCATCAGCCAGTGTCCCGCTCGAACTCGCTATAAGCCCAAGAAGAATGCAGACCCCCAGCACAGCCCGATTGAGAATCCGAAACGCGAGACGATGTTGATTGAGTTTGATATACACATCTCCATTATAAGGGATTCAATCCCCAAAGATTCACCCAATCCGATCAATCAATGCGCATAAAAAACCCCGGAGACAATCTCCGAGGCCAAAGAGAGGTCATTTTATCTTCAACTCATGGACATCCCGCTTGGTACATCCCCAAAAATATACTAATGTCGTGAAAATCCAGTGTCCCCGTCCCGGTCATGTCCGCAAACGGATCGCCCGCGATAAATGCAGTAACAAAGGCAGACACATCGAAGAAGTTGAGGATGCCGTCGCGGTTCATATCCACTCTGCAATCAGAGAAACAATTCCCGCCGAGTTCGCCGCTGATGTCATATGCTCGAAACCCGTTGCCTCTCATCAGCATCACGCTCTGGGATGAATCCATCTGGGCCAGTGGGAAACTATTGGGAAAACTCACTAATCGCGTAGGGTTTGCATAATCACTCACATCAATAATGCTCGCACTCAACATCCCCGTAGTGACCGCCCGATCCCCAAACACAGCAACATCATTCGAGCCCACATTTTCTATCGAACCCAGCAAGATGGGGGCAGCCGGATCTTGTACATCAATAATCTGGAGCGTCCGGTTCGACTGGGTCACAACAAACGCTGTTTGATCAACCACAAATGCGTCATCCCAAACAGCACCAGCTGTCGCAAAGGTGCCAAGCAGCGTGGGCGACGATGGATCACTCACATCAAGAATCACAAGCCCATTCGAGTTGTCAGAGATGTACGCCCGGGTGCCCGAAATAGTCACGCCAGTGGAAAACCCCGCGGTCACAAACGACCCAAGGAGAATCGGCGAAGACGGATCACTCACATCGAGTATCTCAAGTCCAGAAGCATCGCTTGATGATCTGCCATAGACAACATACGCAGTCGTGCCAACCACCTCCACATCCCACGCGCTCCAAGGCGTTTGATACACCGKTTGAGATGCAGGATCAGTAAGATCAATAATGCGCAGCCCGGTCACTCGTTCAGCGATATACAAATAGGAGTTCTCAACATCAATCCCTTGGATTCTGTCCTCGATACCAATCGGGTCGAGCGTTTGAACAACTACAGGCAATGCCGGATCACTCACATCAACAACCTGCAATCCCGTCCTGCTGCCAGCCAGATACACAAGGTTGCCCTCGCGGACGGCATCCCAAGAACTGTTGTGATAGGTCGCCGTCCCAAGTGAGCCAACCAACTCAGGCTCCATGCACTCGCCATCTTGTGCAGTCACGCCACCCACAACTGCGCCAATCACCATAGAAAACGCCAATGCTCGCAGGCCGTTCTGTTTGTTTGTCATCTTGTTCCTCCAAATTAAATTATGATCAATCATCAGTATCGCACACATCCATTTCATTACTGACATCCGCCGATAAACTCGTTCAGCCATAGGCTCACATCAAAGAAGTTGAACTCGCCATCACAGGTAAAGTCTGCTTCTGGATCTTGGACAGCGAACGAAGCGAGAAACTGCGAGATATCAAAGGTGTTCAAAAAACCATCTCTGTTCATGTCTGCGGGGCAATCTCGATCCATCGAGCATTGGAAACCACAAGTATTTGTGATCGCATCAACCCGGAGCTTGGCGACATCAGCCGAATACAAGATCTCGCCGTGAACAACAATATCCGCTACCAGATTATCCTCGGGTACAGATGTTCCAAGCAGTGTGATCGAACTCGGGTCTTCAATGTCCAAGGCAATGACGCCAGTGTGAAAGACCGTTGCGTAGCAGGTGTTGTCTTGGACATCAATGTATCTGATTTCGGTATCCGTTGGATACGACCCAATCAAAACTGGCGAACTCGGCACAGACACATCAATCGCTTTGAGCCCATCTTCGCCGTCAGCGAGGTACGCAATCCCGCCATGCACCTGAAGGTCATAGGTGACCCCTTGGGTGTCAAGCGCACCAACGAGCAGGGGAGCCAACGGATCGCTTACATCATAAACGACAAGCCCCGCATCGCTATTGGCGATATACACCAGGTTGCCAATTATTTCCATTCCGCTCAATAATGTACGACTACCAGCCAGAGCTGTTGAACTGATAAGCGTTGGCGAAGACGGATCGCTCACATCATTCACTCGCAAAGTCAGGCCATCGAAATCGCCGCCGATCGTATACACAATGGTTCCATTCGTTTCGATCGCCAGCAGCGGCGGGCCTCCGAGGTATCCGATCTCGGTCGGTGCAGTTGGATCAGCTATGTCCACAACATACAAGCCGCTGGTCGTGTCAACGACAGAATAAACACTCACATAGGCAAGGTTATCGTGAACAACAATGCCATTGAGTGCCGGAAAATAATCTCCGAGGACTGTCAATCCCAATTGAACCGGCTGGGTGGGGGTGCTGATATCAAAGATTGTAAATCCACCCCAGCCATGCCCGCCATACAGCATAGAGCCATTGATTTCGATCACGGACTCAAAAAGTCCACTTGCAAAGGAGTGTTCACCAATGGCATCGAATGTCACACAGTCTCCATCTTGTGCAGATACTCCATTTACAGCTATACCAATCACCATCGAAAACGCCAGTGCCCGCAGGCCGTTCTGTTTGTTCGTCATCTTGTTCCTCCAAATTAAGTTGTGATCAATCACCAACATCGCACACATCGAGTTGATCGTTTGGTTATTGACATCCGTTGCTAAACTCGCTTAGCCATAAGCTGAGATCAAAGAAGTTGAAGTATCCGTCACAGGTGAAATCTGCTCGCAGGTCTTGCGCGTTGTAAAAGCCTAGAAAGGCACTGATATCAAAGGAGTTGAGCACGCCGTCATGATTGAGATCCGCGGGGCATGGTGCATCCATTGGGCAAGATGTGTTGCACAAGTTGGTCACATCAATCGTTTTTAACCCTTCCACAGCACCAGATCCTTCGTCTTGGAAAACCAGGAACGCGGTATCACCAATCGCCTTAACATTGTTAAGCCATCGGCTTGTTCCGCGATACACCCCAAGCGGAATCCCACTTGAAATATCGAAAGACCAGAGCCCCGGGTTGTTGTCGGATGCATTTTCAAGTACATGAACAGAATCGCCTGAAACGGATAATTGCTTTGCCCCATTGGGTATGGTTCTAAAATCGACAAAGACCGGTGCCGTGGGCACTTGAATATCAATCATCATCAGCCCGGCGTCAGAATCGGCGATATAGGCAATTGAGCCTTGTACCTCAATATCCAAGGTGCTGTTGGGCATCTCAAACGAGCCCAGGATTTTTGCCGAAGTTGGATCGCTTACATCAGCAACCACAAGCCCAACCCCTTCACAGATCATGTACGCGATCCCATCAACAACATCAACATCTGTGATGACCCCCGGCGCAGTTAAGGCGCCGATCAGCAACGGCGTAAAGGAGTCGCCAACATCAATCATGTGCAACTGATTCGTCCTATTCATCACATACGCCATGTTGCCATCTACTTCAACATTGAACGCACTATCGACTCGAGACACACTCATCAATGACATCGATTCTGGCGAACTCACATCAATGAGTAACAGCCCGGCAAAGTCAGCGCCTTCAGTGACCTGTCGTGTCAGATACGCAACGCCATCGACAACGCGCACATTGCGAGTAAACGGAGCAAACCCAAGCAAACTCATCGAGCCCACCATCACCGGCGCAGAGAGATCCGTTATATCAATGGCCGTCATTGTTCGACGAAGATCGACCACAAATGCATAGTCGCCATCAATATCTAGCCCAAAGAGTGGGGCGGAAGTATCAGCGATCGTGCCAGAGCCCAACTCAATAGAGGGCACGCATCCGTTGCCGCCGTCGCCCATCGCCATCGCGTTCGATGCCCCAAGGTGCAAGGCCATCGCCAACACGCTTAATCCAAGCACTTGTCCATGTTTTATTTGTTCAAAGTAACCAAACCGTTTCATGCAAAGCTCCATATCCAAAAGACTCCAGATCAAAAACCTTCCTGTGCATGAGCTTTGAGTCTACATCATTTGAACATGAGTTTTTACAAAGAAACCAATAAGCGAGGTAAATAGAATATATGGCCATTATCCGCCAGCCAATTGGCCAGTATTCACCCGAGCCGGACAGTATTGTGCAGTTTTCCGATCCCTTCGATCTCTACTTCAACTTTATCCCCATCCTGCAACCATACCTGAGGCGATCTCGCCATCCCAACGCCGCTCGGTGTGCCCGTCAAAATCACGGTCCCCGCAACAAGCGTCGTCCCTTTGCTCAGTTCTTCGATGAGTACATCCACGGGGAACATCATCTGTGCTGTTGTCGCGTCTTGCATCACTTTGCCGTTGACTCGACACCGTATCCGCAAGTTGTCGACATCATGCCCGTTCGATTGGAGATCTTCGAGCGTGACAACTTTGGGTCCAAGCGGGCAAAAAGTATCAAACCCTTTGCCTCGACAAAACTGCCCGCCAGATCCTTTCTTCTGCCACCACCGCGCAGACACATCGTTGGCACATGTGAATCCAAGCACATAGTCCATCGCATGTTCACGCGATACATCCTTGCAATCTTTGCCGATGATCACCGCAAGCTCGGCTTCGAAATCCGTCTGGTTCCCGCCACACTCCTCATCGCGAGCGATGGGAGGGATGACAATATCATCACCATCACCACACACACTCATCACATTCTTCGTAAAGATCATCGGGCGATCCGGCGCCTCAAGCCCTTGCTCCTTGGCATGCGCCACATAGTTCCGCCCGATCCCAAAGATTTGCCGAATTGGATGCAAACTTCCGTTCGTCTCAATCGCCCAGCCAACCGTACTTTTGATGATGTTCATGATTTGCCTCTTTGATAAAGTTGCTCACCCAAGGAACTCGCCTCTGATGGCAAGCGTATATCTCAGTAGAAGTGCTTTGTTCGGTCAAGGTAACTCTACACTCGGAAGAAGGGGAAAATCAAAGTATGAATCTCATAGTGTTCTCGTGCGCCCTGATATCACTATCAGGTGCAGCCTTCGCCGTCAACATGTCTCATGCCGAAACAGAATCCGCATTTCAAGCCGATTCATCCAGAGGTGCCCGTCCAAGCCCGATCCTCTTTGTCACGCAAGTCCCTAAGCCAGAAGACTTTCAGCGCATCGCGTCTACCTTTGGTAACCATCTTCCGACCATGCGTTCGGTAGGTCGTGGCGGCGACCTGATGATCATCTATCCCGACGGCACACTCCGAAATCTCACCCAGGAAGCAGGTTTCGGCGAAATCGGACTCCAAGGTGACAACGCCATCGCCGTCCGCCAGCCAACTGTCCACTTCTCAGGCACCAAGGCTCTCTTCTCGATGGTCATCGGCGCACCAGAACAATACGATTACCTCGACTACCAATGGCAACTCTACGAAGTCACCGGGCTCGCTCAAGGCCAAACCGCCGTCATCACCAAAGTTCCCAATCAACCCGAAGCCTACAACAACCTGAGTCCAATCTACGCCTCCGATGACCGAATTCTCTTTACCTCAGACCGTGCCCGTGATGGCTCGCTCCACCTTTACCCACAACTCGACGAATACGAAAGCGTCGAAACGGTTTCAGGTGTTTGGAGCCTCGATCCCGCCACCGGCGATCTCGATCTCCTCACGCATTCACCCAGCGGCGCATTCTCACTCTCAAACGATTCCTTCGGCAGAATCGTCTTCACCAAATGGGACCACCTCCAAAGAGACCAACAAAACGATTCTTCATATCAAGGTGGGGCTGACTACGACACCCACAACTACTCCAGCGAAGCACCTGATTCCGTACGCATCAACTCCGACGAAGAGTTCTTCCCAGAACCACGCGATTCGTGGATTCAGCATGTCAACTCGATCCCAAACTACGCAGGTCCACTTCGAGGCTACGAACCACAGTTAGTCGGGCACATCATCGAACGCTTCCACCCATGGCGCATCAACCAGGACGGCACCGAAGAAGAAACAATCAACCATATCGGTCGACACGAAATGGCCGACTACTTCACACAATCATTCAACAACGACCCATCGCTCGTTGAGTTCTTTCCAGAAGGTGCCGTAGAAAATACAAACCCAAACCGCGTCCGCAACCTCTTCCATTCCAAAGAAGCCCCCGCACAACTCGGCGAGTTCTTCGCCGTCAACGCGCCAACATTCTTCACCCACGGCTGCGGCCAAATCGTCTCCTATTCAGGCGACCCTGACGAGCAAGCCGACCAGTTCACCGTCACCTACCTCACACACCCAGACACCGCCAATGCGGATTCAACCCCATCGGCAAACCACTCCGGGCTCTACCGAAACCCACTCCCCATGAGTGACGGCTCGCTCTACGCAGTCCACACATCCGAAACCAACACCGACCAAAACATCGGATCAACCGCCAACCCAATTTCAAGATACGACCTACGAATCAAACAACTCGTCCCGTCAGGAGAGTACTCAACCCCCGGCACATCAATCACCGGCGGCATCACCAAATCAATCCAGTTCTACGACCCAGACACCCTCGTTACCTATAACGGACCAATGTGGGAACTCGACCCCGTCGAAGTCATCGCAAGAGCAGTCCCACCGGCGCCATTACCCGAGTTACCATTGCAAGAAATTCAAGCAATCACAAATGCGAACGCATCCGTCAGTGCCGTCACACAGTTTCTCAAAGACAATAATCTCGCACTGATTGTCAGCCGAAACATCACCTCCCGTGATCGACACGATCGCCAACAACCATTCAACATCCGCGTTACCGATTCATCAACCCAAACCATCGGCGACAACGGCATCCTCTACGATGTCTCCTTCATGCAACTCTTCCAAGCCGACCAAATTCGAGGCATCAGTGACGACCCCGGACGACGCGTATTGGCAGTCCCCATGCACGACGCTGTCGATCTCATGCCAACCACCACCGGTCCACAAGGCTCAGTCCGCATCGGCGCCGACGGCTCAATGGCGGCCCTCGTCCCCGCACAACGCGCCATGACTTGGCAACTTACTGATGAAGCTGGCGAACCCGTCATCCGCGAACGATACTGGCTCACCTTCCAGCCCGGCGAAATCAGAACCTGTAACGCATGTCACGGCCTCAACACCGTAGATCAAGCCGGTTTCACGACCCCAACCAACACGCCTCAAGCGCTGACGGATCTCATCAATCACCTGCGATCGTCGGGCCAACTCGCTTGCTCTCCAGCAGATCTTAACAACGATGGCCTCCTCAACTTCTTTGATATCTCTGGTTTTCTCACAGCCTTCAATGCAAACGAATCTGTAGCAGATTTCAACGCGGATGGTCTCTTGAACTTCTTTGATATCTCCGCATTCCTCAAGGCGTTCAGTGCAGGGTGTCCATAAGCGAGATGCCTTTGTGAAAAACAAAAGCCCCTCGAACAAAATGTTCGAGGGGCTTTTTAAATCTTAACAGAAATGCTTATGGGCACCCGCCACCAAAGGCAGCCAAAAACGCGCTGACATCAAAGAAGTTGAATATTCCATCATTCGTAAAATCGGCAGCGAAATCACCGTTCGAAAAAGCAACTAGGAACGCCGAGACATCGAAGAAGTTGAGTGAACCGTCTGCGTTCATATCCGCAGCACTACATGCTGGTCCACCGAGCCGGCCGTCAGGGTTCACACGCTGGGCAGCAATGAAATCATCATTCAGCGGCCCATCGCCTTGCCATGTCACAATCATGCCATCGCCTGATCGTGCCAGTCGAACATCACCAACACGCACTCCTTCCCTGATTGTCCAAGGGCTGGTTGTAGGTTGACCCTGCGCATCAAGGTTGTAAATTTCGGCACCGGTTAAGCCGCCAATAGCAATCGAGAGTAGATTATTGTGCCAGAGCATATCGAAGTTGCCAAATGTAGGATCTATCGGCGCAACCTCCACGCCAAGATCGCCCCATAGCCGATCGCCATCGACCGTCATCCTCTGCGCGTTGAGTGTCATCTGCTCCTGAAAATTATCATGCCAAACGATCAAGAGATCATTCGTTGCGGGGTCTGTTTGTACTTTGACAAAGAACTGACGATCGGCGCCCAGCGACACGCGCACGCCGTCAAATCCAAAGCTCAACGATCCATCTGCCGAGATACGCTGCACACGCTGAGGCGCTGGTGTAAACCCAGACTCATGCCCGTGTGTCCAGACAACTACAGCACCACCCGCACCATCACTCACCGCGACAGGGTTCGAGTGGCGTGAACTGGCAATGCCCGGCAAAGGCAACACCATCTGCACCGGCGATTCCCACGCCAGTGTCCCGTCGGCCTGCACACGCATCGCAAAGATCAGTTTGCGATAACTTAAAAACGAATCCCAGAACACATACGCCCCGCCGACCTGGTCTGGAACAATCCCAAAGATCCGACCGCTCCCACTCGATGGCGTAATCACACTCTGCTTTGCCCACACGCGCTCGCCATCAGCATCCACACGATCGAGATACATACCGCTTGCCCGATACGATACCACGAGCACATCGMMRWNTWCGWRTTNNCGRCRNNGYTYYRMTSMGTKNAARTYYRATTGSSTNNCATCAACAGAAAATCCATCCGCCCAAAGCAGAGAGCCGTTATCATCAAACCGTTGAATCNGATACGCGCTTATTGATGACTGCGTCCGGCTCACCATAACCCCATCAGCGGTACGCAACAACATCGGAGGCGATGTGTTCCCTAATGTTGGGTCCTCCTGCACCGCGATTCCATTGGGGGTCAACACCGCCCCGTCTATTGCGACGCCTTGAAGCCGTATGGCCCCACTAAACAAGCTGTCCTGCCATGCAACCCACACCCCGCCATCGGCAGCTTCCACAATCGATAAACGAGGGCCAGTGATCCCTTGGGCTTCTCCAATAACCAAAGCCGAAGATGGATCGGTTGGCCAATCGGCAGCGGCTCCATTCGTGAAAGCTGAAACAGCGAAGAGAGCCGTAGCAAGCAAGCGTTGTGTATTTCGTTTTGTCCTATTGGTCAAGTAAGTCATCGAGTGTTCTCCTTTGTTACCAACATGATAACCGAAACTACACACACTCAGCCCCACCAAACAGTGGGGCGGCGGTAAGCGATAGGACTCATCCCCAGAGTACAAGTAAGTATCGGCATTTGCAATAGAAAAACCCAAGGCTGCGCAGCCTTGGGTTTGCGTGTTGTCAGATTCTGTGCTCGTATCAGCTAAACATCTTCCCAAGCCCGCCAAGCCCTTTTTTGAGCATGCCGCCAGCGTTGTCGCCCAACATGCCCGAGAGCATGTCCATCGGGTTGTCCAACTTGCCAAGTGTCTCCGCGATTGGCCCAGCCACCGCATCAATCCCTTGCTCGGCTTTGTCTTTGCCGCCACCGAGCATACTGCCCAGCGATTCAAGATCAAGCCCGTTCTTCAACGCTGAGACAYCACCCTTGAGCAATGCACTCGGATCGAGTTTTCCATCACCCATAAGCCCTTGAATCATCGGAAACAGCTTGGTCAAAAAACCGCCAGCCTGATCTCCCGAAACCCCCAACTTGCTCATGACCAGCTCCATGAGATTGTCCTTCTGGCCTTCAAGTAATTTTTCCAACATCTGTACGCTCCTCTGATTATGTGTGTCCAACTCATCTCGCCAAACCCACAGCGGGCTCCCTCGCAACAAGTATAGTAGGGGTTTTTCCCAAGTCTTCCAACTCAGGTATTTTCACTTGGCTCAAGCTCTGTTCATGGGCATCCAGCAGCAAAGGCCTGCAAAAAAGCACTCACATCAAAGAAGTTGAACTCTCCATCCCCGCTAAAATCGGCAACGGGCTCCTGTGCCATGAATGCACCAAGAAACGCTGAAACATCAAAGAAGTTCAACTCTCCATCGCCAGTCAAATCGGCCTCGCACTCAGCCTCGCAACTTGCCACATCAATCACCTTGAGATCAGAGTCCCAATCCGCAACATACGCGAGCCCATCAACCACCGTCACATCCAAAGAAAATCCGTCCGTCTCAAACGAGCCGAGCAACGAAACAAATGCTGGATCGCCCACATTAAGCACCACCAACCCATCCAACCCGTCGGCGACATACGCCACATCCCCAATCACAGTCAAATCCTGTGCACTATTCGGAGTGTCATACGACCCTAGCAGCACCGGATGCTCGCCGTCGCTCACATCAATAATCTGCACCCCAGATTCCGCATCCGCTATATACACAACCGTGCCGACAACCGTCACGCCCCACGCGTTGTCGGGTGTGTTATATTCGCCAATGACTATCGCCATCGTTGGATCACTGACATCCACAACGAGCAATCCATTGAGCCCATTGGCAACATACGCGATGTCCCCATCCACCGCGATATCCTGAACGACCCCATCAGTATCCAATGCGCCCAACAGCACAGGAGTTTCGGGCGAACTCACATCAACAATGGCTATCCCTGCTAATCCATCCGATACATACGCCTTTTCATCAACCACCACAACATCCACCGCAAGCCCAGCCGTGTCATAGGTGCCAAGCAGCGTGGGTGTCTCCGGATTGCTCACATCTATCAGTGCAAGCCCAAACGATTCGTCCGCCACATATACAACATCTCCAACCACAAACACCCCGAGCGCAAACCCCGGTGTGTCATACGAACCAACCAAGCTGGGCGAAGCAGGCTCGCTTATATCCACAACAATCAACCCGGCCCATCCATCCGCCACATACATCAAGTCTTCGATCACCGCTGCGTCCCGATGAAAACTCGCGGTTACATAAGACCCCACCAGCGTCCCCGTCACACACCCGCCTTCGCCCGCAAGTGTGCCACTCGAAACACAAGCAAGGCCAGCCACAACCAAATATCCAATATTCATCCCGCTCACTCCAGGTTTTATGTTTGTTTTATACACAGAATCCAATCTATCCGAAAGCGACTCCTCGCACAATAAAAAATCAGAAATACGAGGGTATTGGTGCCTCAGCGTCCGCATATCTTTTTCCCATTCCCGCGCCAACAATCCCCCGTGCCTCCACCATCTTCCGATCCAAACAACCCGAGCAACCCCTCACCAAAGCCATCACGCTTTCGTCGTCCTGTCGCTTCGCCGGTCAAACTCATCACCCTCGCCTTCCTCTCGTTCCATCCCAACGCGATGCCCTGGCTTTCGCGTGCCAACTACGCCCACGAACTCCGCGCAGCCTTCTTCCTCCCATGGGCAATCGCCGCAACCGAAGGTGGCGTCATCGGGTTCATCGTCCGAAAGCTCTACGAAGGCATTGTCGACGATACAACGCTCAACTATTTCGCTGGTGCGTTGATCGCTGCCCCCGCACTCGCCAACATCACTTCGTTCCTCTGGGCCATCCTCGCCCACGGCAAGCGCAAAATCCAGTTCATCACCGCCCTCCAACTCGGCGTCTTGATTTCCATCGCCATGATGGCGATCGCTCCTAAAACACCTGCCGGGCTGTACATGCTCGTGGCCGCTGCGTTTAGTGCTCGGATTCTGCTCGCTGGCATCGTGACCGTCCGCGCGACGATCTGGGGCGTGAACTATCCAACCAATCGCGCCAAGCTTACTGGCAAGGTCCAAACCGTGTCCGTCACCGTCTCCTCGCTCATCGCCATCAGCCTCGGCGCCGCGATGCAGTACAACGAAAACGCATACCGAATCCTCATCCCCATCGGAGGCTTAGTCGCACTCGCAGGCGTCTCCTCTTACGCCCGCATCAGACTCCGCACCGAACGAATCATCCTCAAAAACGAGCAAGAACAAACCGAAGCCAACAACAAAACTTCAATCTTCTCCGGGTTCAAAGTCCTCAAAGACGACAAAGACTACCGCGCCTACCAAATCTGCCAACTCCTCATCGGCTTCGGCAACATCATGTCATGGGCACCCTTCGTCATCATGGCCAAGCAACAGTTCGATGTCGGGTATCTCCAAGGCATCCTGCTCACGCAGGTCATCCCATTGATGATGATGCCTTTCACGATTCCGCTGTGGGCGAAGTTGCTTGATGCGGTTCATATTGTCCAGTTCCGCGCCTTCCATTCATGGATCTTCGTCGCCTCGATGGGTTGTGCCCTGACAGCCGGGTTGACGCACACCATTGAGTTCCTCTTCGCCGCTTCAGTCCTCCGCGGCATCGCCTTCGGCGGCGGCGCMYTSGCMTGGAACCTCGGRCACCTCCAGTTCGTCAAASCCGAAAAATCYCAAGACTACATGTCCATCCATGTCACCTTAACCGGACTCCGTGGCCTCACCGCCCCCTTCGCCGGCGTCGCCCTCTACAACCTCCTCGAATCAAACAACAAAGGCTCAGGCTCCCTCGTCTTTGCTATCACCCTCCTCATCACAACCTCAGGTGCCCTAGGCTTCCTCTACCTCTATCGCCAACTCAAAGACACACCAATCTCATCCCAGTAGGGCGGGCTTCCAGCCCGTTTCTTATGCTTTTTCAGGGTGCCACGGCTTGACCGTCCCCGGCAAGCCGTGTCTTCTTTTTCCTCCCTCTTTCATTATTTTTTGGGGGGGGTGAGGTGTCACTTACAGGTCTTCGAGAACCAACCACCAACCAACCACTTGCCAGACACCCCATGTCAATATAAGGTGAGGGCAACTTGTCAACCCCGGTCATTTATTCTTGCACCCAATCACTTTCTCAGGTAGCATACTTGGTAGCCCGGACACGGCCAAAGAAAAAAGAACGAATACAGAAAGGTACAGAATGAAATACCCAACACGCACACTCGGCACAGTATTGATGGGACTGCTCACACTGAGCGTTCTGGCCTCGCAGAGCCAAGCAGGTGGCGCGCCGTGCAATCCACTCGCTCTCCTCGGCTCATACGACACGCCAGGCTGGGCCCAAGATGTCACCGTTGTGGGCACGACGGCCTATGTGGCCGATCAGGGCTCTGGCCTCCAAATTATTGATGTCAGCAACCCCGCCGCCCCTGTATTGCTTGGTTCGTACGACCCGCCGGGCGGAGTCCGTGATGCAGTGGTTGTGGGCACGACGGCTTATCTGGCTGTTGGTAGCTCTGGCCTCCAAATCATCGATGTCAGCAACTCAGCCGCACCTACATTGATTGGCATGTACAACACGCCGGGCACGGCCCTTGGCGTTGTCGTTGTCGGCACGATGGCTTATGTGGCCGATGACTGGCAAGGCGGCCTCCAAATCATCGATGTCAGCAACCCCATCAGCCCAATAGGAATTGGCTCGCATATCACGCTGAACTATTCCGATGGACTAACGGTTGTGGGTACGACGGCCTATGTGGCCAGTGGCCCCGCCGGCATTCGGATCATCGATGTCAGCAACCCGGCCGCCCCTGTATTGCTTGGCACGCACGACACACCGGGCTGGGCCCTCGATGTGACAGTTGTGGGCACGACGGCCTATGTGGCCGATAACTGGCAGGGCCTCCAGATCATTGATGTCAGCAACCCGGCCGCCATTGTATTGCTCAGTTCGTACGACACGCCGGGCTTGGCCAATGATGTAGCGGTTGTGGGCACGACGGCGTTCCTGGCCGATGAAACATTTTCTGGCCTCCTGGTCATCGATGTCAGCAACCCCGCCGCCCCTGCATTGCTCGGCTCGTACGACACACCGGGTGGGGCCTTTGGCGTTGCCGCTGTGGGCACGACGGCCTATGTGGCCGATGGCGACTTCGGCCTCCAGATCATCGATGTCAGCAACTGCCCCCCTTGCCTCGCCGACATCAACGGCGACGGCTCCCTCAACTTCTTCGATGTCTCCGCATTTCTCTCCGCCTTTGCAGCCGCCGACCCGGTCGCCGACTTCAACAACGACGGCTTCTTTAACTTCTTCGATGTCTCCGCATTCCTCGCCGCCTTCTCTGCGGGCTGCCCATAATCCAATTTCGTATCTTTTCAAGCCGCAACTTCCAAAATTGCGGCTTTTTTTCATATCCAATCACCACCCCAAGCACTCCAAAATCGACTACAATCACCAAACAAACAACCCACCCCTCTTCAACAGGACGGACCCACCATGAAGATTCACGAATACCAAGCACGCGACCTCCTTGCAGCCTACAACATCCCAGTCCCCGCTGGCGAGCTCATCACCGCAGCCGACCAGGCGACCCAAGCCTACAAAACGATCGCTGATTCGCAAGAGTCAACACTCGCTGTCGTTAAGGCCCAGGTCTTCGCAGGCGGGCGTGGCAAAGCCGGGTTTGTCAAGCTCGTCAACACACCCGAAGAAGCACACGAAGCTGCCAAGTTCATGTTCTCGAACAAAATGGTCTCCGCGCAAACCGACGCCGACGGGCTCGATGTCAACAAAGTGCTGATGGCTGCCGGCGTAGACATCGCCGACCGCGAACCCGGCAAGCCAGACGAGTACTACCTCGCCATCACCACCGATCGCAACACACGCCAGAACACACTCATTGCATCACGCGAAGGCGGCGTAGAAATCGAACAAGTCGCACACGACACCCCAGAACGAATCATCAAACAACCCCTCCACCCAATCCTCGGGCTCCAGCCATACCAAGCTCGCGATGTCGCGTTCGCACTTGGGTTCAAGGGCAAGCAGATCAACCAAGCCGTCAAGATCATGCTCAACCTCGCCAAGCTTTACACTGATAAAGATTGTTCGATCGCCGAGATCAACCCGCTCATCGTCACGCCGCCAACCACCGCGCATCCCGATGGCCAAGTCATCGCCATCGACGCCAAGTTCAACTTCGACGACAACGCACTCTTCCGCCATAAGGACATCGCCGCACTCTTCGATCCAACCGAAGAAAACCCAGCTGAAGTTCGCGCAGAAAAAATGGGACTCACCTACATCGCACTCGACGGCAACATCGGCTGCCTCGTCAACGGTGCCGGACTCGCAATGGCAACAATGGACACCATCAAACTCTTCGACGGCGAACCCGCAAACTTCCTCGATGTCGGCGGCTCCGCAACCGAAGAAGCAGTCACCGAAGCATTCAGAATCATCCTCAGCGACAAAGCAGTCAACGGCATCCTCGTCAACATCTTCGGCGGCATCATGCGTTGCGACATCATCGCACAAGGCATCGTCAACGCCGCCAAAGAAATCGGATTCTCCATCCCATTGGTCGTCCGCCTAGAAGGCACCAATGTAGACGCCGGCCGAAAAATCCTAGAACAAGCCGCCGCCGACCTCCCAACCCTCCAATCCGCATCAGATCTAGGCGACGCGGCACAAAAAGTTGTTGCAGCAGTAGGCTAAACTCAAAGGAATCTGATTTTGTATGAATTTCAAGCCATATTCGGTGAACCGCAAGTCGAACTTCCTTTGGGTGGGATTTGGAAACTTGACTGCAAGAAGGCCATGTCCCAGTTGCCAAGCGGTTCCATTTCTGCGGTCATTACCTCACCTCCTTACAACATCGGAAAAGAGTATGAGTCTTTTAACTCTTTGGTCGAGTACATCGAGTGGTCAAAAGAGTGGCTTGATGCCGTGCCAAGAGTTCTTGATCCATCAGGTAGCTTCTGGTTAAATGTTGGTTATACCAAAGTAGACGGGCAGGGGCGCGCCGTCCCCTTATCCTATCTCTTATGGGATAAGGTAGATTTGTTTTTTAACCAAGAGATCGTATGGAATTATGGCGCAGGCGTAGCCGCCAAGAACTACTTGTCGCCAAGAAATGAAAAAATACTATGGTATGTAAAAGATTCAGAAAATTATAAATTTTACTTAGATCGAATTCGTGATACAAATGTGAAATACCCAAATCAAAAAAAGAATGGCAAGCTTCGCTGCAATCCACTTGGAAAGAACCCATCAGATGTTTGGCAAATACCAAAAGTGACGAGCGGTGCAGGGCGTGCTTCCCCAGAGCGAACTGCTCACCCCGCTYASYTKCYRGTNTRYCTYAANTNAGAAAGAATTATTTTAGCATCCACTGATGAAGGCGACATAGTTCTTGACCCCTTCATGGGCTCTGGAACAACGGCGGAAGTTGCGATGCGGCTGAACCGAAGATTTATAGGATTTGAAATCTCAGACTCATATATTGAAATCGCTCAAAAACGACTTTGTTCAGTGGAGCATGACATTGCTGCTGCATTATTCTAAGCTCTAAACACTTCAAGCAACTTTGTGCCATATATGTTTGCTGGAAGACTCGCATTTTGACCAGTAGGTGACGCTTGGGCTTTCCAGTCAGTGTGGTCTAGCCATCCAAACCAGATTCGGCGAATTTTTTTATCGACTTCGCCCTCAATCATTTTGTCAAAATTAACACCAATATAGAAACCATCTTTTGACTTTCTTGCGTTGCCTGATTGAGGCTGAGCGTAACTACGATTTCCATAAATTCGACTAGCACTCGAGGATGTTTTAATCTCACATGATAACTCTTCGTCAGGTATGTAAACCAGATCTTTGTCCTGTTTTGAAGCTTCTGGTCTCCATGCTTTTGGATACCTTGTTGAGAATTCGTGAGAAATCAGTGTCCCTAAAATGCTGCCCGTAAACTGTGGCGACAGCACAATATCCTTACCGAGTTGAAGTTTTTGCGTACCAATAGTTGATGCAAAAATAGAATCCCAAGATGATTTTATTATTTCGACAAGCTCATCAATTTTTATTGGGTGATCTTGAACTATCTCTTCCGTTTTTTTCTTCCAGTCATTCTCGTTCAAACCCAAATATGGAGACTTTTTCATTTTTGTGTCCCCTTAAGTAATACTCCTGCCTCGATACCAACAGCGTTGGCAATTTGAATAACCTTAAGCAAGGTGACATTTCTCTCGCCTCTTTCGATTGCCCCGATATAAGTACGATGAAGTCCCGATTCGGCTGCCAGCTCTTCCTGCGACCACCCGGCGGCAAGCCTCTCTTTGCGAACATTGGCACCAAAAGTTTTTCGTATTTTGTGATCATTCATAAACCCATACTGACATCCCGCACCCTATGAGTCGACAGACTATGTGTAGCATTTTGTGTAATTTGCCGGGTGCCCTGTTCGCCCGCAGCCGGGTGCCATGCTGGTGGCGTCTTCGGCACCTGCATGACAACAACCTTGCTCCTCCAAACCTGCACATGCTTCGCATGAACAGGCCACCCAATCTCCCTATATATCCCCCTCTGTGCGTAAGCATAAAAAAAGCCCAGCGATCTTGCTGGGCTTNTNGGTATGWATCAKTTGSGAGTTCAATCGCYCGAACGGTACGAYCCGGTRCGGGCGGTGTTGTTSACRGGGACGCCTCGGAATCGGCGAGGCTCRACGGGGACCCATTCCTTATTCGGATCTTCAAGCTGAAGATCTTCCATCTTCTCGTCTGGATATTCAACCGTATCGCGGATCGCAACTCTGAGCAATCGCGAGTCGGCACCGGGGACAGCCATCGTGTTGGTCAAGTTGGCCCGGCGTTTGGTCTGGTCGTACATTTCCCATTGCATGATGTCCGGTCGGCGGGTCGTGCCTTCCTTCGATTTATTCGAAAGGAACCGAACCGTCACCTTCTGCCCGATCGGCACATCAACCGTCCAGAGCGGCTCATTGTCGCGCTGGTCATAGAGCGTAACCGTCAAAGGCTCGAACGGCGTCGAGATATAGGTATAGGAGTCTGACGAGCGATGCGAGCCTCCGGGTGTGTTGGAGACGAGCGATTTGACACACCCGGTCATGAGCGAGCCCATGATGAGCATGGTGGCCAAAGTGAGTGCGGATTTGTGTACGGTGTTCATCGAATCAGTCTCCGGGACGCTCGTATGAGCGGAAAAATCGGTCTTGTGCCCATTGAGGTCAATACATGATAGGTCGCAGTGACCCAAAGCAGGCAGGCATGGGGTTTATCGGTAAGATTGGGGGGCGGGGATAAGARAAGGCAATAGGGAATGGGCAATAGGCATTGGGAAAAGCAAGAAAGAGGATCAAGATGGATATGGTAAACTTGCTTCGGATTGGACATGGATACGACCTTCATCGGCTTGAGGTTCAGGCTCCCGAAGGTGAAGGGCGAGCATTCGTGCTTGGCGGCGTCGAGATCGAGCATGATCGAGGGCCAGTGGCACATTCTGATGGGGATGCGCTGTTGCATGCCGTCACTGATGGGCTGCTCGGGGCCATCGGCGAGCCTGATATTGGTCAGTTGTTCCCCAATGACGATCCTCGGAACGAATCAGAGGACTCGCGAATCTTCTTAGCCGAGGCGGTTAAGCGGGTAAAAGATGCTGGGTTCAGTGTCATAAATCTAGATGTGACCGTGATTTGCGAACGCCCAAAGCTCAGCGGACATAAAGACATTATGCGGGCGAATGTCGCTGCCGGGCTTGGTGTGGATGTGTCGCGCGTGAATATCAAAGGGAAGACGCATGAAGGGGTGGATGCAATCGGGCGAGGCGAAGCGATCGAGGTGCATTGTGTGGTGCTTTTGGGGAAAAGATAAGAGAAGAGCGGAGAAGACCCCCTCCGTCTGCGAAGACGCAGCCACCTCCCCCGGAAGCCCGGGGGAGGCGCAAGACTTGGAATCTTTGTCCCTCCCTGCGCCCCGCGGGGAGGTGGCCCGACGAAGTCGGGTYGGAGGGGTGTCTTGAAGATGCCAATGAGCAATAGGCAATGGGGAAGAAAGAGAAGACACCCCTCCGTCTCACTGTGTTCGACACCTCCCCGCGGGGCGCAGGGAGGGGCCAGAAGAACTATTGGCTGCTGCCCACTGCCCTCTTCTCTCTGATATACTCCTATCTATGGACGAAAAGACTCAACATCCCGTGCGTGTGATTGCGATGATGAACCAGAAGGGTGGGGTGGGGAAAACCACGACCACGGTGAATCTGGCTGCGGCTATCGCTCGGATGGGACGCAAGGTATTGATCATTGATCTCGATCCTCAGGCCCACGCGACGCTGCATGTTGCGGGCGAGCGGGAGGATGATCCGGATCAGCCTACCGTGTATGACTTGCTGCTCGATTCAGACTTTGAGCTGAGCGATTGTGTCCGCCAGGTGGATGAGTTTTTGGATATTGTGCCTTCGGAGACGGATTTGGCTGCGGTGGAGACCGAGCTCGCTGGGCAACCGGATCGGAACCAGAGGCTCGCGCGAGCGATCGCTGCGGGATCGACGGAGCACGAGTTTATATTGCTCGATTGTCCCCCTGCGCTGGGTCTTTTGACGCTTAATGCGTTGGCGGCYGCGCAGGAAGTGATGATCCCGATGCAGGCGCATTTCTTGGCGTTGCAGGGCGTGAGTAAGCTGCTTGAGACGGTGGGGCTTGTGCGTGAGCAGATCAATCCGAGGCTTCGGGTTGCGGGGGTGGTGTTGTGCATGCACGATTCACAGACTTCGCACTCCAAGGAAGTGGTCGCGGATCTGGAACGATTCTTCGAGAGCCAACGCAACACCGCGACAGCGTGGAATAGCGCGCGGGTGTATCACCCGGCGATCCGCAGGAACATTAAACTGGCCGAGTGCCCGAGCTTTGGGCAGACGATTTTTCAGTATGCCATGTGGGCACCGGGCGCGATGGATTACAAGAAGCTCGGCGAGACGATCGTTGCCGAGTGGGATCGCGCGTTGGCTGTCGCCAAGGCGAGTGATTTGAGTGAGGCGGAGATCCGTGTGTTGAAGGGCGCGAAGGCGATGCTTGAACGCGAGCCTACGGAACCGGCTCAAGAGCCTGTGATTGAAACGAATGAATAAACCATCGAATCGTTTGCGCACTGTGTTTCGTGTTTGCTTTGTGCTGTATGCTGCGGCCTTGTTGACCGCGACACATTGGCCTGGGCTTGCGATCCGGAGTTCGTTTAGCCGAATGGATTTGGTGATTCATGCAGGTGTGCTGTGCGTGTGGACATGTTTGTTGTTCGCCACACAATGGGTTGCTATGGGGCGATGCGGGTGCTTCAAGCGTCGGCTGGTGTGGACGGGTGTTGCGGGGTTGGTGTATTCGGTGTTTGATGAGTTGACGCAGCCGATGTTTAGCCGGGTGGCGGATCCGCTGGATATCGCGGCGGATTGGTTTGGGGTTTTGGTGGCGTGTGGGGTGATTGCTTTGTGGGCGAAGATGAGTCGACTCCAGTAGGGCTCGTTTTATTCGTACTTGTTCAGGATGTCGTTGATTTGTTGTTGTATGTCTGGGTCGAGTGCTTTGAATTTCTCGCGCCAGGAATATGGTGATGCGATGATTCGGGCTTCCATTGATGCGGAATCGGGATCGATTGAGCTGAGGAAAAGTTCGAGAGTAGTTGGATTTCCAAACCTTGCTGCTATGCCTGCGATTTGACAATAATGATTTGATACATCATGCGGATTGAGGTTGGCAAGGTATGAAAAAAGGTCGATATCTTCTGGGCTTGAAGTTGAATATGGAACGGCAGCGGACAAAGTGCAGTAATGTAAATCATTGTACCCTTCTGGGTAATGATCATTGATGTCCGCTCCTGATTCAAGAAGCAGTTTGACGATGTCATGGTTTTTACTATTGATAGCGTTCCCGATAGCGAAACCAAGTGCGGTTCCGCCGAATCCGTTGGTGAGTGTGATGTCTGCGCCACGATCGAGCAGGGATTGAACTTGTTCGATATCGCCTTCGGATGAGGCCCGCATGAGAAGTGTTATGTCGGGGAATTTGCCTCTGGAGACATAGCGGTTTACATTTTGGTAATGCTTCCATGTGAATGCTGAGATCAGGGCGATGGCGGCGATGAATGGGATCAGGATTTTTCGTTTGGGAAGAGTCATGTAGGAGAGTATACGACGGGGAGCCTGTTTAGATCCGTCGGGTGCCCTGCTTTGATCCGACCTGCGGGAGGACAAAGCTGGAATTGGAGACATCGCATAAGACCTGCTCTGCCCTTCGGGTCAGAACAGGGCACCCGGAAAGATTGGGATGTGAAAGAAGGCCCCCTCCGTCGGCTTCGCCGCCACCTCCCCCGGAGGCCCGGGGGAGGCGAAAGAGAGGGAAGTCGTCAAAAACACCGATGCCTACTGGAAACTTGTTGATGCCTCATATTAGCTTTTAGCCACCAAAGGCCGGGTGCTGTGGAGGTGGCGAAGTCTCCACCATGCTTTCTGGTGGGTGGATTGAAGAGAAGACATGCAGGAGCCGGGGACGGCAGCGGCATGGCACCCGGCTGCGGATTGGTTTGGGGTTTTGGTGGCGTGTGGGGTGATTTGGGGATGGTGGAAGATGAAAAGCAGCAGATCAGCAAAGCAGCAGAGCAGCAATTAAGAGGGGGACTTGGTGCCCGGCCTGTGAGTTATAACTGCTGCTCGAACATCTCGCCGTTGAACTTGAAGAGGCCATTSCCGCCRAGCCAGAGATCCCCATYGTTNTCGGTGTAGATGRCCATGACCTGMTTYGTGTGGAGGCCRTCKCTTTCGGTGAACTGTCGCARCGWGGTGCCGTCGAATCGCCAAGCACCCTGTTCAATGGTCCCGAACCAGATGTTGCCATCTCGATCTTCTCCGATCGAAAACACGCGATGAAGTGAAGGTTCGCCCTCTGCGGCATCACCATGGATGGAAGCTAACTTTCGACTGACAACACGGGGATCTCTTCGGCCGACGCCTTGATCTAGAGTAAAGTTGGTGGTCGTATTGCCTTCGCGCAAGATCACGCCGATCCCGTTGTTCCCAATCCATAGGCGACCTTTGCTGTCTTCGAACACGCATCGCGCGTGTAGATAGCCGGTATCCTCTGTATGGTCGAGTGACTCATCGTCGATGGTCACAAAATTCTCGCCATCGAATCCGATCACTGCAGCGTATGTCGCAATCCATACGGTACCGATCTTGCCTTGGTCGATTCCGGTTACGGAATAGACTCCATCCTTGTTCCGGGTGACTTCCGTAGGGAACGCATGATTGCGGAATGTCGTTCCGTCGTACCGATATACGCCGGGCACACCATATCCTTGATCGATGTCAGCGGCGTGGTCGCCCTTGAACCAAAGGTCATCGGGCTTGAGTTGCCAATTGTCCGCCGAGGGGAAATCACGATCTGAAAAGGATGAGATGGTCTGGCCGTCGTAGCGATTGATTCCAGATGCGGTTTCAAACCAGATCATACCGTTCTGTCCTTCGAGCATATTTCGGACCTGATTGTTAACCAGTCCGTCGTCCTGAGTAAACAGCGTAAGATCGTGACCATCGAACTTGTACACGCCGTTGTTCCGCGTGCCGAACCAATACAGCCCCTTGGAGTCTTGGAGTACGGATGTCACGACATGATCAGGGTTGAGCTCTTGTGCGGTTGTGGTTTGGAGAATCATTGAGCAAGCGACGACAATGGCAAGATGAGTGATTGCGGTTGGCATAGTTACTGGTACTGAGTCGGTTGGGCACGGTTGCACTTGGCTCAGCCAGATGAGGCGCGACGGAGTGCATGCTCAAACTTTGAGAGTTTGAACAGCAGACCGGGTGCCGTGGAGGTGTTCCACGATCGAGGTGCTTAAGACTCACAAGAGAAGACATGCAGGAGCCGGGGGCGGCACCGGCATGGCACCCGGCTCTGCCCTTTGGGTCAGAACAGGGCACCCGGAAAGATTGAGATGTGAAAGAAGACCCCCTCCGTCGGCTTTGCCGCCACCTCCCCCGGAGGCCCGGGGGAGGTGAAAGAATGAAGGCGGGAATCGGGAAATGAGGCGAATCGGGGGGGGTATGGCCGATTGATGGGGCGTGTCTGTAGATATTGAAAAACAACCTGAAACGCCCAAAGAGAACCCCGCCGACGGAGATTCTGTGGATGGGATCGGTAAGGACACGCGGACSGTSGCGGGGTTGACGCTGGTTTCGCGGGTGTTTGGGTTGGTTCGGGATTTGGTGACGGTGCGGGTGTTTGGGGATACGGCTGTGGGCTCGGCGTTCGCGGCGGCCTTTGCTATTCCAAATATGTTCCGGCGGCTCTTCGGCGAAGGCGCACTCTCGGCGGCGTTTATTCCTGAATACACACGGATGGCCGACGATGATCCCAAGAAGGCCGACGCGTTTGCTTCGTTGACGATCGGGTTGTTGGCGATGGTGACSGGSGTGATCACGATTGTGATYGAGCTTGGGTTGTTGGCKGCGGTGATGTWTTYGAGYGATGATCCKRATCGTGCGTATTCRYTKAARCTTGTSATGGTGATGTTGCCGTTCATGCCTGTGATTTGTGTGGCGGCGATCTTGGGCGGGATGTTGCAGAGTCATGGGAGGTTTGGGCCTTGGGCGGCGGCTCCGATTTTGTTGAATATTTGTATTATCGCAGCGGCTGTGCCATTCTTCTTTGTGGAGAATGCAGACGCGGCGGCGTGGGCGTATCCGATCGGGATCGCGGCGGTGTTGTCGGCGGTGCTGCAGGTGGTGTGGTCTGTTTGGTGCTTGCGGGGAAGGGTGAAATGGACGACGGGCGTTTCGCAGGCGCGGGTTGAGTCGAAGGCGATGTTGTGGCGGATGGTGCCGGTGTTGATTGGGTTGGGGACGCTGCAGCTCAACTCGTTTGCCGATACGGTGATCGCGATGTATCCCAACTGGGTTGGGCCGACGATCTTTGGGCATGATTATCCGCTTGATGAATCTTCGAATGCGATTCTGTTTTATGCGCAAAGGCTGTACCAGTTCCCGCTCGGTGTGTTCGGCATTGCAGTCGCGACGGCGGCGTTCCCGGCTTTGTCGAGGGTCGCCAAGGACAAGGAACGGTTCGGTGAGATGCTCCGTCGTGGGGTTCGGTTGAGTTTGTATATCGGATTGCCCGCGAGCGTGGGGCTGATGATTGTTGGGCCGAGTTTGATCAAGGTGATGTACTCGGGGTTTGGGGATAGTGGGGGTGGTTTTTCGGATGAAGGAATCTTGCGGGCGAGCGCGGTGTTGATGGGGTATGCGATCGCGGTGTGGGCGTATTCTTTGAACCAGTTGTTCACGCGGGCGTTTTATGCGAGCGGCGACACCAAGACCCCGATGAAAATCGCATTGGTGATGGTGGGGTTCAATGTGTGCCTCAATGTGGTGTTAATYTGGTGGTTCAGGGARGCYGGGCTSGCSTGGTCGACRGCGATCTGTGCGATCGGGCAGACKGTKGGWTTGGTGATCGCTGCGAAACGRAAACTKGGKTTAGAACTGTTYGATGGGAAAATGCGGGCGTTTGGGATGATTGYWGCGGGTTCGTTGSTGATGGGGGCKGTGCTYGTSGGYGTGRYGARTGTGTATGGYGAGCCTGGMTCGTGGGGGGGGCAGTTGGTGCGGGTGCTGGTGCTGACCGCAGCGGGTGCAGTGGTTTATGGGGTTTGGTCGATAGTGATGAAGATGGACGAACTTGGTTGGTTGCTTTCGAGATCAACCGGGACCCAAGACAATGAATAAAGGAGCGCCGTGATGGCGATGGCCCAGATGGAAAAACAGATGAAGAACGAAACAAAGAAGATGGTTCGGGTAGGTGTTGTGCTGGTATTTGGAGCGATGGCTTTGGGGCTTGAGGGGTGCAATGCGGTTAGTGGTATCGGGCAAGATATTCAAGAGATCAGTGGTCATGGAAAGAACTTGCTTGAGGGAAAAAAAGGCCCGTAAAGCGATAAGCAAAGATGAAAGCCTCCATGGAACTCAAAGAAAAACCCATCATCATTACTGGTGCGTCCAGCGGGATCGGCAGGGCATCGGCGGTTGCGTGTGCGCGGGCGGGAATGGCGGTGGCGTTGTTCGCGCGATCGCAGGACAAGCTCGAAGCCGTGAAGGAACAGATCGAGCGAGATGGCGGATCCGCGATCGTTGTGGTCGGTGCGGTTGAGGATGCGGATGCGAACTTGGAGTTGATCGCCAAAAGCGAAGAAGCGTTCGGCGATGTGTACGCAGTGGTCGCCAACGCAGGGTACGGGATCGAGGCGGAGTGTTGCTCGATGGATATCGAGTCGATTCGTGCAATCTTCGAGGTGAATTTTTATGGGTCACTGAATTTGGTGCAGCCTATGGTCGCGAAGTTTCGTGAGCGCGGCAGCGGGCATGCGATGATGGTGTCGAGTGGTTTAAGCAAGATCGGGTTGCCGTATTATGGTGCGTATTGTGCGACTAAAGCGGCGCAGGATCATTTTTGCCGAGCGATGCGGCTCGAACTTGCGGGCACCGGCGTGATGGTGAGTAGCGTTCATCCGGTTTTGACCAAGACCCAATTTCATACTGCGGCAGCCCAGAAATCTGGCGGGAAACTCAAGGTCGGGCGATCAGAGAACATGCAATCACCCGAGCGCGTTGCCGATGCGATCGTGAAATGTTTGGGCAAACCCAAGGGCGAAGTGTGGACGAGTTGGGCATCGCGGATCGGGCTGGGTGCGAGTGTGATGATGCCGGGGGTGACGGACTTTGCGCTTCGGCGGATGGTGAAGAAGATGGCAGTGGGCAATGGGCAGTAGGCAATGGGGGAAGAGGGAGAATGGGAAGAGGAAGAAAAAGCCGCGTCTTGGGATGCGGCTTTGTTGGTTAGGATGTGAGTCGTTTGGCGAGATCATCGAGTGACGCGTACCATTGGGGGTCTGGTTTGCCGTCTTCTGATGATTCAACCCAGAGTTGTCGAAGTTCTGATTCTTCGGCATCTTGAATGCGCCAAACTGCTTCAGCAGCCCATTGATTGAAATCCTCATCAGTGGGTAGGCCTTTGACGGTGCTCACCCAGTCGCGGATTTCATCCGGGAGATTCGGAGCAGGGTGTCCGCCCAATGCGGCAAAGCATTCAGCAGCGGCAAGCCCCTCTTCGCATGTCGAAGATCCGATGAAGTCAGCATTGAGTACAAGTTGAATCGCTTCCGTGGGGTATTCAGTGGGGTCTGTTTTATTGAACAGCCCGAAGAGTTTTTTCTTCGGTGGTTTCAGGCCCGCGATCCAATCGAGAGCGGTGTCGTTCTCAAATACTCCTGATCCCCATGCGCCCATTGTGATCTCCTTTGTTGTTGATAGTTTAGGCCATGAGCAGTTCGCGGCCGAGCGCTTTGCGGGTGTCGGCGAGTTGCCCGTAGTGCATGGTGGGGTGCATGGAGATCATCGAGAAGCATTGGCCGACGGTGCCGAAGAATTCTTTCCACTCTTCTGGGCATCCCAGAGCGGGTTGATCGAGATCGGCATCGGAGAGTGTATCAAGGTATGCCAAGGTCTCCGCGCGTGCGGATTCATAGTCTTTGATGAGCGAGTCAAAGGATGGATAGACCGAGGCATCGGTCGAGGGTTGTGTTTTGAACGCGAAGTTTTCTTTGAGGTGTTCGAGGGGACATGTTTCTTTGCCTTGGATCATGCCGTGAAGGAGTGAGGATTCGGAGTAGGCGATGTGGCCTAGGATCCAGAGTGCATGATTGCCGCCTTTGACTGTGGGTTGGGCGAGTGGCTCGTCCTTGAGATCCATGATGAGTCCCATGGTCATGTTGCGTGATGTTTCGATGGATGATTTGATGAAGTCGATGGTGTTCATTGGGTTTTCCTGGATTGTCCTCTTCGGAGGTAGGGTATGGTTTTGTTTGGTGCAAGGTCAAGGTGTGGATAGAAAAAAACCGCACCCGAGATGGATGCGGTTTGAAAGATTGAAGATCACAGGCGGGACGCCTGTGCCACGGAAGAAAAGAGGGTTAGCTCTTTGGGCCGCCGGATCTGATATCTGCGGGGAGATCGTACTTGGCATCGTTGGTGCGGAAGAGTTTGGCGAGCTTGTTGGCTTGCTCGTCGTATTTTGCTTTGTCTGCCCATGTGTTGCGTGGGTCGAGGACATCGTTGGGGACGCCTTCGACAGTCGATGGCATGTGAAGACCGAAGACTGGATGCTCGGTGGTGTCTGCGTTGTCGAGTGACCCGTTGAGGATCGCGGTGACCATCGCGCGGGTGTATGGCAAGCTGAAGCGTTTGCCTTCGCCGCCGGCTGGGCCGCCGGACCAACCGGTGTTGAGCAGCCAGACTTTGGCGCCGTGTTCTTTCATGCGATCCGAGAGCATTTGTGCATATTCGGATGGTCGGCGTGGCATGAATGGGCCGCCGAAGCATGGGGAGAAGTTGGGGGTTGGTTCGTTGACGCCTTCTTCGGTGCCTGCGAGTTTGGAGGTGTACCCGTTGATGAAGTAGTACATCGCTTGTTCTGGTGTGAGCTTTGCGATTGGAGGGAGTACGCCAAAGGCGTCGGCGGTGAGGAAGATGACATGCTTTGGGTGGCCGCCGACCGATGGAATTTGTGCGCCGGGGATGAAATCGACCGGGTAGGTGACGCGGGTGTTTTGGGTGATGGAAATATTGTCGTAGTCGGGGACACGAGTGTTGTCGTCGAGGACCGTGTTTTCGAGGACTGATCCGAACCGGATCGCGTCCCAAATCTGAGGCTCTTTCTCATGCGTCAGCCCGATGACCTTGGCATAGCAGCCGCCTTCAAAGTTGAAGACACCATCTGCGCCCCAGCCGTGCTCGTCGTCGCCGATGAGTGCTCTGTTTTCGTCTGCGGACAAGGTTGTTTTGCCGGTGCCGGAGAGTCCGAAGAAGAGTGCGACATTTGATGGGTCGTCTTTGGCGATGTTTGCTGAGCAGTGCATCGGGAAGACGCCGACATCTGGCATGTCATAGTTCATCGCGTAGAAGAGCCCTTTTTTCATCTCGCCGGCATATTCGGTGCCGAGGATGATGACGATGCGTTGTTCGAGGGATTGTGCGATGAATGTTTCGGAGGTGACGCCGAGGGCTGATTGTTCTTCAGCTGTGAGTTTGTGTGTTCCTGCGTTGATGACGGTCCAGTCATGTGTCCATGAACCATCGCCSGCGTCKGARGCTGAGCCYGGTTTGATRAAGAGTGTTTGKGCGAAGAGTGAGTGCCACGCCATGGTGGTGATGACTTTGACACCGAGGCGRCACTTGAGGTCTGCGCCGGTGAAGCCTTCGAAGACGAARMMTTCGTCTTGKGCGTTGATGTATTTGGTRGCGATGTCCATCGCGSTGTCGAACTTGTCTTGGGTCATTGGTTGGTTGACCTTGCCCCAGTCGATGTTGTCGTGGATAGCGGGGGAGTCGACGAGGTATTTGTCTTTGGGTGATCGGCCGGTGCGGTCGCCGGTGTTGACACAGACGCAGCCGTTGGCTGCGAGTTGTCCTTCGCCACGGAGGATGACGCGTTCCATCAACTCTGCTGACGAGATGTTGGTGTGTGTGCGTTCTGGTGAAAGGTTGAGTTGATCGGTGACTGCACTCATTATCAGGCTCCTCTGTCCTTTGCCCCCAAACTGGCGATTGCCGATGGTTTGGGGATTGGTTGATATCAGGCGTATATTGGGAACTTATCGACCAGGTTTGGTCTCCAGTTAAACCGCCTATGTGTCAGGTCGGAATTGTAGCCCATATGGGTGTAAATGTTGTGAATTCTGGACCTGTTGAGGCAGACTTTGGGGGGGGGGAGGTGCTATATTTCTGGGCAAGGCGAGCGAAAGCGTTTGTCTTGATGCTGGTGGCCGTAGTTCAGTTGGTAGAGCACCTGGTTGTGATCCAGGATGTCGCGGGTTCAAGTCCCGTCGGTCACCCTTTTTTTAAATGATTAAACGACCTGTTGAGGTCGTTTTTTCATGAGGATTTTCATTTGATCGCCAAAGCTGGAGGCCAAAATCCGGTACGATCATCAGATAAACAGCAATCCCTCAATTAGGAGCCTTACCAATGGCCGACATCAAAGATAACACGCTTGTTATGGTTCTTCTCGCAATTTTCATTCCACCAGTAGCTGTGGGGATCAAAGTTGGGTTTACTGGGCACCTTTGGCTCAATATCGCTCTGTATATCGTGACCCTTGGTATTGGTGCGGTGATCCACGCGCTCATTCTTGYCCTGAGATAACGGGCTTGTTCAACCTTATGTGGCCAAAGGAAGACCCGGGAGAAACGCATTGCGTCTCTTCCCGGGTCTCACGCACAGGACTTGGTTGTGGGCGGGAAACCGCCTTTTCAATAGGAACAACAGAGTCGGTATTCAAGATATTCCCCCAAAGCGTACATTTTTCTGTTTCTCGCTTGGCTAGCGTTGGGCATGAATATCCATAACCCGCTTCCATCTCACGAACGCAACGAGCCAATTTACACGCCAGCGTCTGGGCCGCCTCAGACGGATGCGATTCCGCCAGCGGTGTATCAGGCGATGGGCGAAGAGAACATCATCGCGTTTTTCCATGCTTTCTATCATCGGCTGGGGGCGTCTTCGATTTCGGACATGTTCCCCAAGTCTGAGAAAAACCTGATGCGGGCAGCGGACAAGAGCGCGGACATGTTTACTTTTCTCTTTGGTGGTCCGCACTTGTATCAAAAGAAGCATGGGCAGCCGATGATGCGGGCTCGGCATATTCCATTTGTGATTACTGAGTCAGGGCGTCAGGAATGGCTGCGGTGTTATCGTGAAACGCTCGACGAGGCGCCCGCGAAGTTTGCGATGCCCAGCGAGCATGTCGAGGCGGTCTGGAAGTTTGTTGTTGGATTTAGTGGTTGGATGGTGAACGCCCAAGAACCCGGAGAGAGCCAATGAAACTAGTCCCATTTTTCCTTGTCTGTGCAATTCTTGGCGGCTGTACGACGACTCCCGTTCGTCAAGGCTGGCAAGATGATGTCGAGCGGCTTGGTGTTGGAGCGGTCACCAGCGCATGGCATTTCGCGGCACAGTGGGGGATGTTTGATCTGTACTTCGATGCGATGACGGATGATGCTGTGTTTATGGGTACCGATGCGAGTGAGCGGTGGACGAAGGCGGAGTTTATGGAGTATGCCCGCGAGCCGTTTAGCGACCATGATGGGTGGACCTACAAGCCCAGAGATCAGCATGTTGCGTTTTCAGCCGATCGCAAGACGGCTTGGATCGATGAACTGCTCGACAACGAAAAGTATGGCGTGCTTCGGGGGACAGGTGTGCTGGTCAAGGTTGGCGACGATTGGAAGATCGCGCACTATAGCTTGACCTTCCTTGTGCCCAACGAGATCGCGGGCGAGGTTGTCGAGTTGATCGCGGGCGATGAGTGAGTGATCAGGGTGTATCGCACCCGGCGTTGTAGCTCTCGATGAATGCGGTGATGTCGAAGAAGCTGAAGACAGAGTCGTGGTTGAAGTCGGCGAGGGGTCGCTGTTGGGCGAAGAGTTGGACGAAGAGGGTGATATCGAAGAAGTCGATGGACTTGTCGAGGTTGAGATCTGGTGGGCAAGGTGCGGGGACGGAGTAGAAAAGATGGACATTGGCATCTCTTCTGGTGGTTTGGGTTTCGGTATTGCAACCGACAAGATCGAGCACGCCGTCGTTGTTGAGATCGACTGCGTCAACACCTGTAAAGTCGGTGTCGATAATGGAGATCATGGGGGCATAGACGCGTGGAGCGGTCTGGAACATGATCGAAAGTGAGCTTTTGAATGTGCGGGTGTTTTGGTAGGCGCAGGTGATCAGGTCGGGGAGCCCGTTGCCATCGAGATCTGCCGAAATCACTTCGGCTGCACCGCCGCCTTGGTAGTAGATTGGTGTCGAGAGCCCGGTTGGTGAGCCGTAGAGGATACAGATATCGTTGTCGTTTCGCCCGTCGCGGAAGAGGATAACGGCGTCTTCTAAGCCGTCAAGGTCGATGTCTTGAGTGATAATCCAGTATTGGTGGAAGTCGCTTTGGTTGGGGTTTTCGGGGGCGAGGGGGATGGTGAGGGCGTGGGTGAACGCGCCGGTGCCGTCGTTGTTATAGATTGCAAGCCCGAAGTTATCGCTGTCGATCGCGGTGATGCACAGAAGATCTTGGTCGCCGTCTTGGTCGTGGTCGAGTGTTTCAATGGAATGTATATCGTAAGATGTCGTGTCGACAAAGGTGAGTGTTCCGAGGGTGAAGTAGGCTTCGCCGTCATTGATCCATGTGAGGACTGCGGAGTCGAAGTCGCCGTCCATATTTGTTGCGCCGTTGCCTCGAATGATGATGTCGTTGTCGTTATCGTTGTCAATATCGGCGACGGCGAATGATGAGCCTTGGGAGGCGAATATGAGGCCTGCTTTTTGAAGCATGAGGTCTTGCTCACTCCAGAAGAGTGGGACATTGTTGTAACGGGTATCATCGAACCCATTAAATTTGATGTCCATATGAATATTTGGGTATTCTCTGTTTGTCTGTAGCGCCAGTGAGATGCTGTCGATTCCTGGGTCGCTATTGAGTTGGGTGAGGATAGTTCTAAAGCCATCGCGTGACCCGAGTAAGCGGGTGTCGGTGTCGAGTTGTAGGAAGCCTGTGTCCGGGTTGATGCGAACAAGGTCTTTATTTTGGGTGAGCATGAGTTCGGATTGGCCGTTATTATTGAAGTCGGCGTGGGTGATGTGGGTATGGCCGTTAGCTGAGTCGATGTAGTTTCGTTCGTTGAGTATGGTGTCGCGATCGAATGGGTTTCCGATGTTGGCGATGAACTGGAATCCGACATTGGTGATGTCGTGGATTGTTTCGGGCGAGGCTTCTGGGTTGGTGACGGTGAGGAGGAGGAAGCGGTCTTTGACGCCGTCGTGGTTGATGTCGAAGTAGGTGTCTTGGATGTTGTACTCAGGATCGAGATTGAGTTCTGTGTTGTAGAACTCGTTGAAGACTTCGCCCTTGATGGGGATATCGGCGGAGATGCCGAAGCGGCCGTTGTGATTGAGCGGATCGGTGAATCGCCATGCGTTTTGGAGGTTTTTGTATGGCTTGTAGATGAGTTCGTCGGTGCCATCGCCGTCGAGATCGCCGGGGGAGGTGAGGAGCTGGTTCCATTCTGTGAAATCTTCGGAGAAGTCGCGTGCAAAGGAAGTATCGAAATCGGGGTACTCGAAGAATGGGATTTCTCTGGTTTCGCCTTGGGTGAATGGTGCGAGGAAGAAGCCATAGCCGGGACCGGTTGGGCTGTAGCCGAAGGTAATGAAATCCATCATTCCGTCGGCGTTGATATCGGCCATTGTTGTGTGAGCGCCACTAGGGTCTATCGAGAAGTTGGTCGCGGTGATATCTGAATGTTCTATGTATTCGTAGCCGAAGGCCGATTTTTCGATCCACTCAATTCCATAGCCACCAGTGAGAAGGATATCGAGATCGCCGTCGCCGTCGAAATCGGAGACTTTTATGTCTGAAGCAGGTCGGCCTCTGGGGCTTGGGCTTTCTTCTTCGAGGATGGGGATATTGATATAGCCGGCGGCCCCTTGATAGAGCCAGATTTCGATTCCGCCGCTCGACCAAGCTGAACCTTGCCAGCGGATGAGATCGTCGTCGCCATCGTGATCGAGGTCTACATAGAGAACTCGGTCATAGCTGTAGCCGTATTCATCTAAGAAGAGCGGTTGGGCTTCGACGAAGCCGGCGGGTGTGGAGATGAAGGGGACGAGATGGTCGCCGAGTGGGAGGATGATGTCGTTGATGCCGTCGTGGTTGTGATCGTGGATGACGATGTCTCTGGGTTCATCGAGCCCGGGCGTTTTGATGGTGAGTTCGAAGGGGACTGGTTGGTCGAACTCGGCTTGTTCGTTTTGGTAGTAGACCCAGAGGCGTTTTTCGGCGAGGACATCTTCGAGATGGTCGTATTCGATAAACATAACGAGGAGATCGTCGMRSCCGTCGTTGTTGAGGTCGCCGAGGATTTGGAGTGTGCCTGCGGCGGGGTACTGCCAATCGAAGCCAGCGAATGTCGGATCGACGAAGGGGTAGGTTGGGTCCATGACGGGATGGATCGGGAAGGATTGGGCGTTTGAAAGCGTCGCAGCAGCTGCGATCGTGATCAGAGAAAGATGTCCGGCGAAATGGTTCATAATGGCTCCACGAGTGTGAGGCGTATATTAGAACCGATATTCAATGCGCATGCAAGAGGAGAGTTTATAAAAAAGAGGGTTCGCTTGTGATGCGAGTTGCATTTAATTCGCATCCTGCTTGGTAGCTTTCGATAAATGCACTGATATCGAAGAAACTAAAGACGGAGTCGTGGTTGAAGTCTGCGATTGGACGGTGTTCGACGAAGAGTTGGATGAAGAGGGAGATGTCGAAGAAGTCGATGGATTTGTCGAGGTTGAGATCTGGTGGGCATGGCGTGGGGACGGAGTAGATGACACGGAGATCGTCGGTGTCGGTGCCGCCACCGATGAGGTCGATCGCGCCGTCGCGGTTCATATCGAGTGCGTCGACGGCGGACATGTCGATGTCGTTGATTGAGATGGCCGGCAAGAACACTCGCGGCTCGGTTTGGAACATGATGGAGATGGAGTTCTTTAGATCGCGGTTGCTTTCGTAGGAACAGGTGTAGAGATCGGGGAGTCCGTTGCCGTCGAGATCGGCGCAGTGGACTWCTGCGGCGCCTGCGCCACTAAAGAAWACAGGTTCTGTGGAGATGCCGGCAGCTGAGCCGTAGAGGACGACGACTTCGCTTTGGTCGCTTGTGTTTTTATTGAGCACTTGGATGTCGTCGTAGCCGTCGMSRTCSASRTCKYYGRCKYCGNAKMCMGWMYWGCCGAAGATTGGAAATGCCTATCGGATTGGCGAGTGGTATTTGGAGCGATGGTGTGAAGTTGCCGAGCCCATCGTTTTCGTAGATTGCGAGGGTCGGGGCGTTGCTCGTTCCGTTCTCGATATTGATGAGGTCTGGATAGCCGTCGTTGTTATGATCGAGGAGTTCGATCGTATGAACATCTGACCAGTAATCATTGACTACAGAGAGCGGGCCGGGCGTGAAGTTGGCTTCGCCGTCGTTGAGCCATGTGAGGATGACTTCACCATTGGGACTGTCTGTGGTCGAAGAAAATCCACGGATGATGATGTCGTTATCGCCGTCGGCATCGATGTCGCCAACGGCGAAGGATGAGGATTCGTGGAGAAATTGGATTTCATGATCTTCGAGGAGTTGAACGAAGTCGATCGATTCGCTTAAGCTGTCAGGCCTATAGATTTCGCCATAGGCGGGGGCTTGTATGTTCATGAAAATCGCGGGCATTGGACCGGCTGAGTTGAACAGTTTGAGGGATACAAGTTCGAGTCGATCATCGGAGTCAAGCTGTGTGACTACGCTTCGAAAGCCTGCGTTTGAGTCCACAAAACTTGTGTTGCTAGGAATTCGGTCATATGCCCAATTGTCATCAAGATTTCTTCGCACGGTTTTTAGAAATCGTTCTTGTCTTGTGATAACAATTTCAGATTCGCCGTCGTAGTCAAGATCGGCGTGGGTGAAGTGGACATTGTTGGTGGCTCGGATAGTGTCTTGCTCGTTGAAGACGGTGCCGGGCATGAATGGGTTTCCGAGCACGGCCCAGAGCATGACGCCTTCGGGGGCAAAGCCAGGGCCCTTGGGATCATATTCAGTAAGCGCTGAGGCGGGGATGATGCGATCGAGGGCGCCGTCGTTGTTGATATCGATGTAGGCGTCGGCGGTGTTGTATTCGAAATCGGGGTATCGGTCTGCTTCGGTCATGCCGTCGCCGTGGATGTCGATTTCGTTTGAGATTCCGAATCGCCCGTTGTGTTTGAGTGGGTCGGTGATGCGCCAGGCGATGTTTGAATCTTCGTAAGGCTTGAGGATGAGATCGTCKGTGCCGTCGCCRTCGAGRTCRCCKGGGGAGYGGAGYGTATKYRTCCANNCRTCWGGGTYMGCGAAGTNTKSSNGAGCGTTGRTTWTYRAACTCTGGGAAGACAAAGTATGGTATTTCGCGGGGCTCGGCGTCGGTGAATGGTGCGAGGTAGAAGCCGTAGGCGTCATCCCCGTCAGGTGTATTGCCATCGAGAACAATATCGGTTAAGCCATCTGCGTTGACATCAGCGAATGCAATGATGTCATCTTTGAAGAAGTTGGTTGGGTTGAAAGTCCAAAGGATTGGTTCTCTATAAAAGCCATTCATTTTTTCTAACCAATAGAGTTCGGTCCCGGTGGTGATAAGGATGTCGATGTCACTGTCGCCATCGAAGTCGGAGAAGCGGATATCTGCGGGCGCATATTCAGAATTGATGTAATACTCAGGAACCGGCATGCGGATGTAGCCGGCGTCGCCGGCATTGAGGTGGATGTCAATTTCTAAGCTCTCTCTCGACCAAAGTACAAGGTCGTCATCGCCGTCGCCATCGGTGTCTGTATAGAGAATCCTTGGCGCTGAGATGGGGGCGGAGAGCAGCCCGCCTTGGGTGAACCCGTCAGAAGAACCCAAAACAGGGATAGCCTTTCGTTCCATCACAAAGATAATGTCGGTGAATCCGTCGTGATTGTGATCGTGAATTGCAAAGTCAAAAACAGGGCGTTCAAAGATAAATGTGAAGTTGACATCCAGTGGGTAGGGCTTAGCGAAAGTGCCGTCTTCATTTCGCAGGTAGATCCAGCAGCCATCTTGGTTGAGAAGATCATCAAGAGGGCTTTGGCTGATGAACACAACAACGAGGTCATCGCGGCCGTCATTGTTGATGTCGCCGGCGCATTGCATGGTGCCTAGATTGCTGTAGACATCAAAGTTTGAGAACTCGGGTTCATTTTCAGGATAGGTTGGCTCTGACATGGGCACAATCGGGAAGGATTGGGCGTTGGAGAGCGTCGCCGAAGTCGCGAGGATCAGGAGGGGGATGTATGGTGATAAATGGTTCATAATGGCTCCACGAGATTGGGAACGCCTATTAGAACCGGTATTGGATTAGAATACAAGTGTAGATTTGATGGATTAGGAGTTTAAGAAGTGATTCTTGGGGAGGTTGTGGATTGGCGGATGATGAGGGTTTCGTCCAATGTCACGGTTCTTGATGGGATTGGTTCGGTGGCTGCTAAACGCTCGGCGAGGAGTTCGCCTGCGGTTTTGCCGGCGACTGCKGCGGGGAGKGCRATGGTSGTCARTGGYGGKGTTGACATTTTGGCGGGGAGTTCGTCRTTGAAKGCGACGATGGACATGTCKCKKGGGATGGACATGCCSAGKGTGTTGAGYGATTGGATGAGRAACATKGCGGTGATGTCGTCGTAGGCGATGACTGCGGTTGCGTCTCCTTTTTGGAGTACGAGTTGGCAATAGGACATGGCCGAGTGATCGGTGCGTTCGTAGCCTTGGATTGGTTTGAGTCCGCGGTGTTTGAGGATTGATTCGTATGCGTTGAGTCGGAGTGCGACGGAGGTGTGTCGGATGCCTCTTGGATTCAGGCGGTCGGTGTCGAGGTATGCGTAGGCAATTTTTGTATGACCGAGTTCGAGCAGGTGATCGATGGCTTGGTCCATGCCGTGGTGTTCGTTGAAGTTGACGGCGTCGCCGCCTGGCCCGGCTAAGCCGTTGATTGAGACATAGGGGATATCTTGTTCTTCGAGATCGTTGAGATCGGTTTTGTCACGAACCTGCAATGCGATCGCGCCGTCGACGCGCCAGGATGGGAGCTCGTGCCCGGAGTAGTCTGGATCGAGGAAGGTGGTGCAGACATGCTTGTTGTTGTCGCGGAGGACGCGGACGGATTCTGAGAGTGCGGTTCTGTTGACGCCATCTGAGGCCCACCCGACGACGGCGACGAGGTTGGTCTTTTTGGCACTGATCGAGCGGACCATTGGGTTTGGTCGGTAGTTGAGTTCTTCGGCGGCGTCGAGGACGCGCTGGCGAACCTCTGGGCGGACGCGGAAGTTGTGGGTGTAGCCGTTGATCACGCGGGAGGCGGTGGATTCAGCGACGCCGGCCATTTCGGCGACTTTGGCGAGTGTGACGCGTTGAGTTCTTCGCTTTTCCATAATGATTCCGATGATTCAGTAAATGGGATGATTGATTGTGCAACATCCTCAGTGAGGGGTGTATGCCCATATTATACAAAAACCGAGGGCAGAAGCGAGTGCGGAGTTGGGTATTCGTGGGGTAATTCAAACTGGGTGGTTAGAATGGGGGGCGATTTGGTGCTGAACCAGGTCAACGGGGTGATTTCGCTGTTGGGGATGGAGTTGGTATGCGTGTACTGAATCGATTAGTGGTTGTTGGATTGGCGAGTGTTTTGAGCGCGGTTGCCAGCGGGCAAGGGCATGGGCCGCCGCCGGCGAATGTGGTGGTCGATGCGGTGCGCGTCGAGCAGCTTGTCCAACGCAGGGTCGTGACTGGTGAGATTCGTTCTCGGCTTCGCAGCGAACTCGCCTCGCAGGTCGAGGGGCTGATGGTCTCGATGGATGTTGAAGAGGGCGATGTGGTTGCACGCGGGCAGGTGATCGCCAAGCTCGATGATGTGCGGGCGAAGATTGAGTTTGATCGGGCGATGGCGGATGTGGATTATGCAGCAGCCGTCATGATGGAACGCGAGGCGGAGCTAGAGATCGCAAGGCGTGATCTTGGGCGAATCGAAGAACTCCAACGATTGGGATCAAGCGGCGTTTCGCAGCTTGATGAGGCGAGGACACTGGTCGCATCGCGCGAGGCGTTGATGGCGCAGGCGAAGGCCGAGATGGTGTCGGCCAAGGGTGATTTGCATCTGCGCGAGCGAGAACTTGCCGACATGACCATCGTTGCTCCGTTTGGTGGACGCGTAGTCAGCAAGCAAAGCGAAATTGGGCAGTGGGTCGGGCGAGGCGACGGAGTTGTGACGATCGTGTCGCTTGATACGCTCGAAGCGTGGGTCGCTGTCCCTGAGGATGTGTATGCAGCGGTGCAACAAACACAAGAGAGCGGCGAGAAGATCGAAATAGCGTTGCCTGCACTCAATGGGTTCAATGGAGGCAGAGTGTTTGGAGAGATTCTTGCGATTTTGCCCAATGCGGATTCGTTGAGCCGATTGTTTGCGGTGCGGATTGGGGTAGCTGCGAAGGATGAGGATGGGAAGAACTTGTTGCGACCGGGAATGAGCTTGTCGGCGTGGATGCCTACGGGCAAACCGGGTGAGTTTTTAACAGTGAGCAAGGACGCGATTGTGCGGACGGCGACGGGCGAGATCGTGTATTACTCGAACGATGGTGTGTCGGCGATTGCGCCGGTGACTCGGCTGTTTGCCAGTGGCGATCGGGTGGCGGTTCGATCGCATCTGTTAAAAGATGGGATGGTTGTTGTGATTGATGGCAACGAGCGGCTGCGTCCTGGTCAGGTGCTTGCGATTCAGGAGTTGCCCAGCGACGATGTTGTTGGTGGGGGGAGTGATTAACGATGGATATGTGGGGCGTGCTGTTTGATATTTTGATTCTGTTGATGGCGGCGTTGGTGCTTGGGGCTGTGTGCGAGCGGCTTAAGCAGAGTCCTATTTTGGGCTATCTCGTTGCGGGGACTATTTTGGGTCCTAATGCGCTTGGGTTTGTGGCGAGTGCTGAAGAGGTAACGACGCTGGCCGAGCTTGGTGTGGCGTTGTTGTTGTTTACGATTGGGCTCGAGTTCTCTTGGCCGAGATTGCGTCGGCTTGGGCCTGCGGCGCTTGGGGGCGGGGCCGGGCAGGTGATCGTGACGATGGGGCTTGGGTGCGTGGTGGCTTTGGGCTTTGGGATGGAACTGCGGACCTCGGTTGTGATTGGTGCGATCATGGCGTTGAGCAGCACGGCGTGTGTGCTTCGGCTGTTGGTTTCGCGGGCAGAGATCGAGAGTGTGCATGGTCGGCAGGCGCTTGGGATTTTGTTGATGCAGGATGTGGCCGTTGTGCCTTTGGTTTTGTTGGTGACGATGCTTGGGGGGGGCGGCTCGTTTGAGCAGGTCGGTGTGGATGTGTTCTCGGCGGTAGTCGGGGCGTGTGTGTTGATCGGGGTGTTGTATGTGCTGCTCAATGTGATCGCGCCTCGGGTGTTGGGCTTGGCATCGGTGCAGCGGAACCGTGATTTGCCGATTTTGTTGGCAATTGTTGTAGGGCTTGGCTCTGCTTGGGGCTCACATAAGTTGGGGTTGTCACCGGCGTTGGGTGCGTTTGTGGCGGGGATGATTTTGGCGGAGTCGCCGTTTGCTACGCAGATCCGTGCGGATATTGGTTCGTTGCGGACGCTGTTGATGACGCTGTTCTTTAGTTCGATCGGGATGCTCGGTGATCCGGGTTGGTTTGTGCAAAACCTGCCTGCGGTCGGGGCGTTGGTGCTGGCGATTGTGGTTGGTAAGTCTGTGGTGATCTGGGTGGTGCTCAAGGCGTTCCGGATCACGAATAGCAATGCGTTGGCCTCGGGGATTTGTTTGGCGCAGGTGGGCGAGTTCTCGTTTGTGTTGATTGCCGTTGGGCGTGGGACTGTGATTGGTGAAGAGTTGTTTGCGTTGTTGATTTCGGCGACGATTGTGACGCTGTTCTTGACGCCGTATTTGGTGGCGGGCGGGCCGAGGGTTTCGATTCTGGTTGTTGGATGGTTGGAGAAGATGAAGGTGCTTGTGCCGAGTGTCGTTGGTGAAGTGAATGAGGAATCGCAGGCGAGCGGGCATTTGGTGATTGTGGGCTTTGGGCCTGCGGGGCAGATGGTCGGGCGTGCGGTTGTTGATTCGGTTGGCGGGGTCGAGCATGTTGCGGTGGTTGATTTGAGTCCTTCGATGGTGCGGGCGGCGCAGCTGATGGGGTTCGAGGGGCATATTGGTGATGCGTCGCAGCCTGATGTTTTAGAGCATGTTGGGATTTTGCGTGCGGGGGTTGTGGTGGTGGCGATTCCTGATCCAGCCGGTGCGCGTCGGACGATCGAGTTGATTCGGTCATTGGCGCCTGAGGTGTACATTATTGCCAGGGCGCGGTATCACCGGTATATCCCTGAGCTTGAGGCGAGCGGGGCGCATGAGGTGATCGATGAGGAAGAGTTGGTTGGGGATGTGCTGGCCAAGCGTTTAGGCGTTCGGCTTGGCGGGGATGAAGAGAGTGTTTGATATTTGAGTTGGAGTGATTGATGGATATTGTGCGATGGTGTATATCTCGGCCTGTGACTGTGGCGGTCGGTGTGTTTTTGGTTTTGATGTTTGGGATTATTGGTGCGCGTGAGATCCCGATTCAGTTGACGCCGACGATTTCGCAGCCGACGATTACGGTGAATACTGTTTGGCCCGGTCGCAGCCCTGAGGAGGTGGTCGATGAGATCACCAAAGAGCAGGAAGAGAAGCTCAAGAATGTAGAGAACCTCGATCGGATGAGCTCGACGAGTTCGCAGGGGAGCAGCGAGATCACGCTTGAGTTTCGGCTTGGGTCTGATGTGTCGCGGGCGCTCCAAGAGGTGAGCGATGCTTTGCGACAGGTGCCTGCGTATCCGGCGGAGGTTGATGAGCCGATTGTGGTGGCGCTTGATGGGGTGAGCAGCCCGGGGAGTGCGATCGCTTGGATTATTATTGACTTTGATGACGAGAACCTGCGCAAGCATGCGGGCTTTGATCTGACGACGATCTTTGATGAGCTTGAGCGCGAGGTGAAGCCTTACTTAGAGCGCGTTGAGGGTGTGGCGACGGTCAATGTGTTTGGTGGGCGCGAGCGYGARGCGCGGGTGATGGTCGATGAGTTCGCCCTTGCCCAGCGCGGGTTGAACCATATTGATGTGATCACTGCGTTACGCAACGAGAACCAAAATGTGTCGGCGGGGAGTATTTCTGAGGGCAAGCGGGATTACCGGGTTCGGCTGATCGGGCAGTTTAGTGATCCTGAGAAGATTCTCGATACGATCGTGGCGCATCGTGATGGGCGGACGGTCTTGGTGCGCGATGTGGCGCAGGTTGAGATTGGGTATGAAAAGCGGAGTGGGTTTATTCGATCGCTTGGTCGCCCGGCGATTGCGATCAATGTGATTCGTCAGAGCGATTCGAATGTGCTTGAGATTATGGACGAGTTGMAGATTCGGCTTGAGGWTGTKCGSSWSAAGATGCTGCCGAACATTGGYGGRGAATCGAGTGCRGGGTTGRTCGGGCCRGAYTTRCGATTGCGYCAGGTGTATGACGARACGRTKTATATCMGSAGYGCKATTGGAYTSGTGACGMAGAAYCTSTGGATCGGCGGGACGATCGCGGTGATTGTGCTTTTGATCTTCTTGCGTAACTGGCGGGCGACTGGGATTATCGCAATTGCTATTCCGATCTCTGTGATCGGGACATTTTTGATTATGCTGGCGCTGGGGCGATCGCTCAATGTTGTTTCATTGGCRGGSTTGGCKTTTGCGGTGGGGATGGTGGTTGATAACTCGATTGTGGTGCTTGAGAATATTGATCGACGATTGAAGCTCGGCGAGTCTTCGATGGAGGCAGCATGGCGCGGGGGCAAAGAGGTTTGGGGCGCGGTGTTGGCTTCGACCCTGACGACGGTGGCGGTGTTTGTGCCGATCTTGACGATTCAGGAGCAGGCCGGGCAGTTGTTTGCGGATATCGCGATCGCGATTATTGGATCGGTGAGTTTTTCGTTGATTGTTTCGGTGATGGTGATTCCAACYGCGTGTTCGCGGTGGCTCAAGCCTGAGAAGGATCACAATGGGATTGTGAAACGGACGCTTGGCGGGTTGTTTGGATTGACAGCGTTGAGTAATGGGTTGATCGAGAAGCTCGGTTCTGTGTTGCGATGGACAATGAGTGGGGTGGCGGGGTGGACGGTTCGTCCKGCGGTKATTTTGKTGATGACSGGSGCGAGTTTGTGGGGGGCRGYGKTGATGATGCCGCCKWTGGATTATTTGCCTGCGGGGAATCGGAACCTGGTGTTTGGTGGGTTGTTGATTCCGCCGGGGCTTTCGGTGGAGGCGAAGGAAGGGATTGCGAAACGGATCGAAGAGCGGATTTATCCATACGCGGTTGCTGATATGGATGATGCGGCTTCGATGGAAGGTTTGGACACGATCCAGATGTTCCCGGGGATGCCTGAGTTTGAGCCGGTTGCGATTGATAACTTCTTTATTGGTGCGTTCGGGACGGGGATGTTTATTGGTGCGACGAGCCAGGATGATCAGGTCGTGATTCCGATTGGGCATCTGTTGACGAGTTCGATGATGAGTATCCCAGATTCGTTTGGTGGTGCGGGTCAGAGTTCGTTGTTTAGTGGGCTCGGTCGTGGCGGAGGCATAACCGTTGAGATCGCGGGCCCGGATTTGAATCGCGTGAACGCGGCGGCATCGATGATGTTCCGTGCTGGCGGGATGGAGTTTGGATTTGGTAATGTGACTCCGAGTCCGGGGAACTTTTCGACCGAAGAACAAGAGATGCAGCTGGTGCTTAATGCACGCGGGCGTGAGCTTGGGTTGACAACGCAGGGCTTGGGCGTAGCGATTCGTGGGTTGTTTGATGGGGCGTTTGTTGGGGATTACAAGGTTGGGTCTGAGACGATTGATCTTGTGGTGCTGCCGATGGGTGGACGGATGGATACCTTGGAGCAGATACGGTATGTGCCGATCGCAACGCCAGCGGGGGTTGTGGTGCCGGTCGATAGTGTGGTTGATTTCGTACCGAGTTTGGCGGCGCAGGTGATCCAGCGGATCGAAGAGCTGCCGAGTGTTTCGATCTCGGTGAGTGTGCCCGAGACGATGGCGGTCGGCGAGGCGATGGAATGGATTCAGGAGAACRTGATCGATGCGGCGCACGATGCAGGATTGATCGATCGCACGATGCGGGTTCGGCTCGAAGGGAGTGCAGCGGATCTTGAACAGGTTCGGGCGTCATTATTAGGGGCGCCCAATGTGGACGGAGCCGGGCGAAATGCGACACTGAGCGCGTTGGCGATTTCGGTGTTGGCCTTGCTTGGTTCGGTGGTTGTATACAGACGCGGAAAGAAGAACGGGAATCCGTTTGTGATGTATGGGGTTGTTGGTGCGTTGATTCTGGGCGCGATTATTGCGGGATTGGCRTGGATGGTTGTTGGGCATCCCGAGTACATGACGGCGAGAATGGTGTGGGCGTTGCTGGTGACTTATCTGGTGATGTGTGCGTTGTTCGAGAGTTTCTTGTATCCGTTGGTGATTATGTTCTCGGTGCCTTTGGCGGTTGTTGGTGGGTTTGGCGGSTTGGCGATTGTGTATCRKTGGTCGWTGWTGGATTTGACGAAGTCGCCTCAGAAGCTTGATGTGTTGACGATGYTKGGSTTTGTGATTTTGATTGGYGTKGTGGTGAACAAYGCGATTTTGTTGGTGCATCARGCRATGAACTTTATGAGCGGCGATGAAACTGATCCGACGCATAAGGATGCGATGGGTGCTATCGATGCGATTGTGCTGAGTGTGCAGACGCGGATTCGACCTATTTTTATGAGTGTGTTGACGAGTGTGGGCGGGATGTTGCCGCTCGTGCTGATTCCGGGTTCTGGCAGCGAGATGTATCGCGGGCTTGGCTCGGTGGTTGTTGGTGGGCTTGTTGTGTCAACCGTGTTTACGCTGGTGCTTGTGCCAATGTTGTTTTCGTTGGTGGTTGATATGAAGCGTGGCATCGCTGTGGTCGGCATAGAATAGTTTAAACCTCGCGGGACACTCGTGTTCCTTATGAATGAAATGAACGGAGTGGATCATGAGAAGCAGTATGAAGATCGGGATTGTTGGCGCGTTGCTCAGTGGGTTGGTTTTGGGCGGGTGTTCTACGCCTGTGCGGTCCCAAGATGAGGTCGCGTTGACTACGCGTGAAGATGCGCGATCCGTTGTGATTCGACTCGGCGATGGGACCGGCGAGGTTCGTTGGAGCGAGGTTGTTCGTGATATGGCATCAGCGGATGTGGTGCTCTTTGGCGAGATGCACGGGCATGCGCTCGGCACTGCGGTTGCTCAAGAACTTTGGGAAGATATTTTGGTCAAAAATCCCAAAGCAGTTTTGAGCATGGAGTTTTATGAACGAGACCAGCAGGTTGATGTAGATGACTATCTTAGCGGCGTGACGAATCGTAAGAAGTTTGATAAAGCATGTGGGAAGACACCAAAGAACAATGCACCTGGTCATGTACGAATGATTGATGCAGCGAAGGAAGCTGGTCGCCCGGTGATCGCGGGCAATGCGCCTCGGCGGTATGTCAGCATGGCACGCAAGCAAGGATTCGATAAGCTCGGCGAACTCAACGCTGGTCAGCGGGCATTGTTTGAAGTTCCTGATGAAATCGCACAAGGTGCATACAAGGATCGATTCATCGATGCGATGGGCGGCATGGCATCGCATGGCGGCGAAGAAATGATCAAAGGCTTCTTGCGCAGCCAGGGTGTTTGGGATGCCACGATGGCGCAGAGCATTGTTGATGGGCTGGTCGAAGGATCGCCAGTCGCCCATGTGGTTGGGTTCTTCCATGTGCAATACGGCAATAAACACGGCGGCAGCGGGCTGATCGATGAGCTTCGTTTGCGCGGCGATCTACAACTCAATCGGGAACTTAAAATCGTGTCCATCATCACGCTTGCTCRCGATGACCAAGAACTGTTCCAAGGGACAGACGCGGTGATCGGTGAAGACGGCGAAGAGATCGAAGCTGCGGATGAATCCGACTTGGGGATCTCGACTTATGTGGTGTATGTCGGCGCACACGGCGAATAAAACAGGAGCGGGGCTAGGCCGCTTTGCGGGAAGGTTCTGCTTTGTCTGCATGCTCTTTGATGAGCTTTAAGCAGGTTTCGATCAGCAGGGATTTGTTGATTGGTTTCGTGAGATATTCGTTGCAGCCAGAGTTGATGCAGTGTTCGCGGTCGCCTTCGAGGGCGTGCGCTGTAACTGCAATGATCGGGACATTGATGCCTTGCTCACGGAGTTTGACGGTTGCGAAATAGCCATCCATGACAGGCATCTGCATATCCATCAAAATGAGATCGAACGGGCTGTTGTCATCGAGTACATTCACAATCGCATCAATTGCCTGCTGACCATCCATTGCGAACTCGAGCGTTGCGCCTGTTTTTTTCAAGATATGTTGGAGCAGGATACGGTTGTCTTTGGCATCATCAACAACAAGAATTTTGTAGTCTGCAAGAACGCCGTGTGTTTCAGTTGGTGAAGTTGAATGAGAACTCGTTTTGGCTTGCGTTTGTGCCTGGGCTTTACCGGGGTCGATCGTGATTGTGAACGATGAGCCTTTGTTTGGTGYGGATGTGACGGTGACATTGCCTCCGAGTGCTTTGGCGATATCTCTTGAGATAGAAAGCCCGAGCCCTGCGCCGCCATAGTTTCTGGTGAGTGTGTCTTCAGCCTGCTGGAACGGATCGAAGATAGAGGCAAGGTCTTCTTCGTTGATCCCGATGCCGGTATCGGTGATTGTGATTTGGAGAAGTGGGTGGGCAGTGTTGTTGAGAATCTTTGCGTTGATATCGATTGAGCCCGATGGAGTAAACTTGATCGCGTTATCGGTGAGTTTGCTCAGGATTTGTTCGAATCGTTTTGCATCTGTGGTGATGAAACCTGGGCACGAATCTTCAATAGTGAGATTGATTTCAAGCTGCTTGCTCAAAGACTTGGTCGTTGCATCAACCTTGATTTCGGTGAGAATCTGTGTCAGGTCACAGCGTTCTTTGGTGATGCGAAGCTGACCAGATTCGATCGCGGACATATCGAGCATGGTGCCAATAAGTGTGGTGAGCTGGGTGCTCGATTCATAGATCGATTTCACCAAGCGTGACCGTTCAGAATCGGTCAGTGAGTCATCGGAAAGAAGATCGGCAAAGCCCATGATGGCGTTCATCGGTGTGCGGAACTCGTGCCCGATGTTGGTGAGCAAACGCCATCGGATAGCATCGGCGCGTTGGGCCTGGTTGATGGCTTTGCCGAGTTGAGCGATCTGCTTGCGAACAATAAGGAAGGTTGGTTCGATCACAAAGAGGAGAATAGCGACAAGCACGCCGATAAGGATCGCCATGCCAAACTTGGCGCCTCGGATACTCGATGCGATCGTTGCTTTGTAGTCTTGCTCATACAGATCAACAATATTGTTCATCTGAGGCGAGAAGATCGCGTGCGATTGGATGATCTCGTTCTTTGCTGCTGACACACGATCAATAGTTTGCTGATCGATGTACGGCGATCGGCGGATCATGCTGATCGTGAGGCTCTGGAGTTCTGTCGACGAGCTGATCAATGAGCGGAGGGGGTGTTCGAGAGCTTGGAAAGCATCAAGGCGTGCAGGGGAATGGGTTGCGGTAATTTTGAGATTCGAATCTCCGTGATACAATACCGCATGTGTAGATTGAAGACTTGAAGATGATTGTTGAAGTTGTGTCAGGATCGACTCAAGGGCTTTCCAGTTGTCTGTTCGGATTGCAACATCGATACTCAGTSCGCTCGTGACGATGCGTTGAGCAAGAACCCGCTGCTCGCCTGCCATATTGATTTTGGTTGCGGATGCGGTATCGAGCGTTGCCGTGATCCTGAAGATCATTACGGCTGTCAGAATTGCGATCAATCCAGCGAAGGTAATCGCCATGATTCGGAAGCGTTTGATGCTTCTGTGAATTTGTTCGCTGTTGTTGGTGTGCATAGTGAAATCCGAAAACCGCCCGAGATACAAACTCAAGCAGTGTGGATTATCGACACAATTTGAGAGGGTCTGAAAGGCAAGTGCGTGTAGATGTAGTGTTTATGAGTATTTATAGGGGGTTAGGCAGCTTTGTTTGCACTCTTGCAGATCAGGTTGATGCTTGCGAGTTCTTCTGCGAACTTCTCAAGATTACCCGTGTCTGCGATTTCTTCACAGACGGTAAATGTCAGGCTGTGAAGGGATTTCATGCCCAGAAGCGTAGAGATATTCCGAATTTTCGTACAGGTTATATAGACCTCGACAGAGTCTTCTACCTGAAGCTGGGCGTCAAGGACTTTGGCAAGGTCGCAAAGTTCTTGGTGGAGTTCTTCGACAGACTCTTGGCTGGAGCCATTGCGGACAGACTCAAGCGTGTGTTCTGGCCACTGAGTAACGAGGAACTCGCCCAAGGCGCAAAGGAGTGAGTTTTCGGTAAGTGGAACAGGTAGGAACATATCCGCAGCAGACAATCGAATCTGCTGCTTGATCTGATCGTCCTTGGCTCTGCCCGAAAGAATGATCGGTTTGTTGTATCCTGCATCACGGATACACCTGATGTATTCTGGGCCGGACATTGTGCCGGCATCGAGTGAAACGAAGAGAAGTTGATAGTCGTCAAGCTCTTTGTGGAGTGCATCTTCTGCCTGGTCTTCGAATCCAAAGTCTAAGCTCGTTGCGAGCAAATATTCACGGATAAAAGGCGTGATCGAAGCATCTGTGCCAACAAACAGAATCTTGCCTGTCAGCGTTGTTGGGTCGATTTTTTCAAACGATTTCACCGCATCGTTGATGTCTGGGCAGATGAACTCGTGAACGATGATTTCGTGATCGAACTGAATTCCGATTTCGTGAACAACGCCGCCACGATGATTACATCGGCAGACCTTGCCTGTGATTTTGGCGGTTTCGCCATCGGTCTTCCGAAGGTTGGCGCTAATGGATGTGCCAGGATAGATAAAGTTAGAATGCAAGATAGACATCCCCCCGCGCGACAAGTTGCGTGAGGCGACAGTGATTTTTCTTCGGTGGGCGTGGTCTGTTTTTTCGAGGATAAGTTCGAAATATGGATCGAGGTATTCAAGCCGAGTGAAGGCCCGTTTAATCGGTTGTGTTGGGCGTTGGGTGTTCGGGTCATCAAGTTTTTTGAGGAGTTGCTTGTAGACCTGCTTGGTCATACCAAGCGAGTTTCGTTTGTTGTGTGAGTCGAGATTTGTGTTTCTATTTTTCATCCCAGTAATCAGATCGACTCGAAAATATAGAGAATTGAGTGGGAACTCATCAATCCGTACTTTGGATAAGACAGGTGTTCCACTAGGTACATTTACCCCCTGAATTGCGGGGGGGCTACGCTGCTGGCCGGGCTTTGATTCTTCGGCAAGAAACGAGGGTCATGCGGATCTCAGTGGTCGCGTTCTTGGTGTCACCGCCAGCRAGTTTTTTCTCTGCGACGAGTGCGAATGCAGAGATTGACGGAAAGCCCAATGGAGATGCAGTACCCACAAGGATTCGGCAAATATCAAGACATGCCTTCGCATCGTTTTCCCGCAAGGCTTTTTCAAGATTGAGCGCCATACGAGGGACATCGGTTAGAAACTTGCCCACAAGTTGATAGGCGGGGTCATTGTTCTTAAGTTCGCTATAGAGCGGCCCACCATCGCCGTCGGCATGAAGAAACTCGCCGAGTGCTTGGAGGAGGCGTTGTTTGGTAAGTGGTTTAGAGAGCATGCCGGATGCTTCTGCGTCACGGATCGAATCCAATGCTTTCTCAGATTTATCCGAAGTCATGACAATCACAGGCGAATCACACCCTGCTTCTCGCAGTGCGTTGATCAGTTCTGGGCCGGTCTCATCACCAAGGTGATAATCGGTGATGACGATATCGCAGCCTTTGCTTGCTCGGGAGACGGCAGATTCAATGGAGTCTGCGGTGTTGAGAACTAGGTTCGTTTCTTCAAGGAACATGAGCAAAAGATCCCGATCGAGATCGGTTGGAGTAACCAGCAAAACCGAGCCGTGCAGGCGATCGGGTTCGACGCGTTCGAGCGAGTATGCTTCGTTGAGAGGGTCAAGGCCGAGAAGATCCTTGGTTGAGACTTGCTCATCAAAGGCGATTCCAATTTCATGGATTCGTCCCTGAAGATGATTACATCGTACCACTTTCCCTGGAATGATTTGTGTTTTACCACCAGCGACTTTGAGTGTGATTTCGCACGGGCTCTTGAGGTGGACAAAGGCTGAGTGGAGGATCGACATGCCGCCACGAGAGATGTTTCGTGTTGCGACGGGGATGGTCACTTTGCCGCCGTTGGAGTGGRCGATGGTGAGATCGACTGCGCCGACACGGAACGACCAACGGACAAACTCGCGATCAGGATTCGAGACCGTAGGCAGGTCTGAATCAAACTGTTCGAGGAGTTTGTGGAGTTCTCGCTGGCCAAGACGAAGCGTGTTGGTCTGTGCGTTTGGGTCGTTGCTCATTTGTAAACCTATGGGAAATGGTGAACGAAATTGGTCATGATTCCGTGTTGGATATCGGCGAGCCTATGAATGATCTTTCGTGATTCATTGGGAGAACTGACAATACAAGACGGAAGTAGTGGCATAACCCAAACGCACAATAAAAAACACAATGCGTCCGAGAATCGGACGCATTGTGTTTTTTTGGCACTTATAAATAGAGTGGAAGGGGAGAATTATCGGAGGTTAGACATCGAGGTTTTTCACTTCGAGGGCGTGGTCTTCGATGTATTTTCGACGCGGTTCGACATGCTCGCCCATCAACAGCGAGAACAGGTTGTCGGCTTCGCCAGCCTGATCCCACTGCACGCGGAACATCGAACGGACCTCATGATCCATCGTGGTTTCCCAGAGCTGGATGGCGTCCATCTCGCCCAGGCCCTTGAATCGTTTGACCTCCATGCCGCGGCGTCCGATTTCATGAAGTGCATTGAGAATAGCGGGGATGTTCTCGGCTTCAACGATCTTGGCACTCGACACAGAGACTGTTTCGTTGTCTTCGGTTGGTGTTTCGAGTTTGGTGACTTTGCCGGTYTTGGTGGTGCTCCATGCGAAKCGTGCSGGGAGYTTGTCGCCMGTGACKGAYTCTTCTTGGACGAGGGCGTAGTCRTTGATGTCGATGCCGAGYTCRYCGAGTTCKKTGAAGATSACKGCGAGTTCTTTGTTCTCGTGGAGTTCMCGGACGGTSGCGATYGGRGAGTTGATCTCGGCRATGGTRTCGGAKTCGGCCGGRRTGCTTGGGAGTTCGATCCCTTCCTCGGCTTCTTCGATATCATCAGAGTGACGCCAGTTGTTTTTGGCGATGACCTCTAACGCTTCGCTTTCAGACCAGGCGTATTCGTTCTGGGCAAGGGTCGCGACGATGTGGGTTGGGAGAACACCATCACGCCGAGCTTCAAGCAAATCGATAAACTTCGTGCCTCGGCGTTCGGCAACCTGGACAAGATCGGCAAGGCGCGATACCCCACGGACGAGCCGCTTAGCATCGTTGCCCGAAATCTCGGTGATGGTCTCGGGCTGATCGCCAAGACGGGTGTTGTCGATGTCACGGATGAGTAAGGATGAGCCTTCGAGACCGAGCTCGGTCAGTACGGAATCGAGCTTGCCCTCGTTGAGGACATACTGTGATTTTTTACCCTTGATGATCTGGTAGAGTGGCGGCTGGGCGATGTAAATATGCCCACGCCGAACCAGTTCATTCATATGACGGAAGAAGAAGGTGAGCAAGAGCGTACGGATGTGCGACCCGTCAACATCCGCATCGGTCATGATGATGATCTTGCCGTAGCGGAGTTTGGAGATGTCGAAGTCGGCACCGATCCCACATCGGAGGGCACCGATGAGTGTGCGAATTTCTTCGAACGCAAGCACCTTGTCGATGCGTGCKCGTTCGACATTGAGGATCTTACCYTTGAGGGGCAAGATGGCTTGGGTCTCGACATCGCGACCTTGGGTGGCCGATCCACCCGCGGAGTCGCCTTCGACAATGAAGAGTTCTGCACGGTCGAGGTCTTTGGTTTTGCAATCGCGGAGTTTGTGAGGCATCGAGCCTGAGTCGAGTGCGGTTTTTCGCCGGGTGAGCTCGCGTGCTTTGCGTGCGGCTTCGCGTGCTTGGGCTGCGATGATGCCCTTGATGCACAGCTTCTTCGCTTCGGCGGGGTGTTCTTCGAGCCAGTTGTTGAGGGCTTCTTGAACCGTGCTTGAGACGAAGGATTCGATCTCTGGGTTGAGGAGTTTTTCCTTAGGCTGATTGTTGAACTGCGGGTCGGGGAGTTTGACCGAAACAATCGCGATCAAACCTTCACGCAGATCATCACCCGTTGGGTTCGGGTCTTTGTCTTTGAGGTAGCCCAGTCGGCGGGCGTAGCCGTTGAGTGTGCGGGTGAGCGAAGTTTTGAACCCTTGCCCGTGGGTGCCGCCGTCGGCATTGTTGATGTTGTTGGCGAAGGTGAGCAGGTTCTCTGAGTATCCGTCGTGGTATTGCAGCGCGATCTCGCAGAGCATGTTCTCTTCGGGGACTTCCTTGGTGAGGAAGATCGGGGACGAGAGTTCGGTCTTGCCCTTCATGAGGTAGACGACATATTCGAGGAGCCCATCTTTGGCTTTGAAGGAATCGTGCTTAATCTTGCCGTCGGGGCCGACGCGTTCGTCGGTGATCCGGATGGTGATGCCCGGGTTGAGGTAGGAGAGTTCTCGCAGGCGGTGGACGAGGACGGTGTAGTCGAAGGTGGTGTCCTCGAAGATTTCGTGATCGGGCTTGAAGACGACGGTGGTGCCGACGGTGCGCGTTGCGTTTTCGGGGATTGGTCCGACATTGTAGAGTGGTTTGACGACGACTCCGCGTTCGAAGACGATGGCTTTGATTTCACCATCACGCCAGACTTCGACTTCGAGCATTGATGAGAGTGCGTTGACACACGAGACACCGACACCGTGGAGTCCGCCGGAGACTTTGTAGGCGGAGTCTTCTTGCTGGAACTTGCCCCCGGCGTGGAGTTTGGTAAGCACGAYYTCGACGGCGGGYTTGCCGTCGATTGTGGGGTCGTCGTTTTTGACGGGGTCTGTGGGGATGCCTCTGCCGTCGTCGGTGACTTTGATCGAGCCGTCGGCTTGGATGGTGACCGAGACGAATGTTGCGAAGTCGGCCATTGCTTCGTCGATGGAGTTGTCAACGACTTCGTAGACGAGGTGATGGAGTGGACCCAGCCCGGTGCCCCCGATGTACATCCCGGGGCGTTTGCGGACGGCTTCGAGCCCTTCGAGGACCTTGATCTGGTCCGAGGAGTATTCAGCGTTTGGTGCTGATGAAGCTGCTGAGGTTGGGGCCGGTTTGGTGTCGTTTTGATCGGTCATGGTGTGCTTATTTTTACCTGTTCGGTAAGAGTGAAATTGGGGAAGCCGAACGGGGAATGATGATGTGTGGTATCTTGTGTACGGGGAACGGTTTTGGGCCGATTTTAGGGTGCGAGATTATAGGTCGGCGGGGCGTGTTTTGCCCGGATTTGGGCGGACAAAC
>NVSM01000066.1 GCA_002401225.1 bacterium | reverse complement strand
TCTTCTATCGTCCAGTTCATAAAAAGGACAGCCCGCCCTTCGGCAGGCTGCCCCGGTGTGTCCTATTCACTCGGCATTCTTAGTACCGGTAGTGATCGGGCTTGTAAGGGCCATCAACCGGGATGTCGAGGTACTGAGATTGGTCCTCGGTCAGCACAGTGAGTTTGGCACCCAGTTTGTCAAGGTGCAAACGCGCGACCATCTCGTCGAGGTGCTTGGGGAGCACATAGACCTTGTTCTCGTACTGGTCGCGGTTCTGATGGATTTCGAGCTGGGCGATCACCTGGTTGGTGAACGATGCGCTCATCACAAAGCTMGGGTGCCCSGTYGCRCAYCCGAGGTTGAGCAAKCGMCCCTCAGCGAGSAYMAGAATACTCKTGCCCTKWKMSKTRAACACRAACTCRTCGWACTGAGGCTTGATGTTGATCCGCTCAACATCAGAATCCTTCATCAATGGCTCCATCTGGATTTCATTGTCAAAGTGACCAATGTTGCCAATGATCGCCTTGTTCTTCATCTGCTTCATGTGATCAAGCGTGATGATGTCCTTATTGCCAGTCGTGGTAATAAAGATATCCGCATAGCTAACGGCATCTTCGAGTGTCAAGACCTCATAGCCTTCCATCGCTGCCTGCAACGCACAGATCGGATCAATCTCGGTCACGAGCACACGACATCCTTGACCCTTGAGTGACTGGCAACATCCCTTACCAACATCGCCGTAGCCACAGACTACCGCAATCTTGCCCGAGATCATCACATCCGATGCTCGATTCAAACCGTCGATCAACGAGTGACGACAGCCGTAGACATTGTCAAACTTTGATTTGGTCACCGAGTCATTCACATTGATCGCAGGGAACGGGAGCTTGCCCTTCGCTGCCAACTGGTACAAACGATGCACACCGGTGGTGGTCTCTTCCGAGATGCCACGAAGCAATGGCGTGTTCTTCTGGAACCAACCTGGGTTCGAGTCAATCGTTCCACGAATTGTTGCCAACACATGCTTCCATTCCTCAGCATCGTTCTGCTCATTCCAAACCGGAACGGTGCCTGAGTTTTCGTAATCCAGACCGTTGATCATGAATAAAGAAGCGTCGCCGCCATCGTCCACAATCTGCTCTGGGCCCGATCCATCAGGATAGGTCAACGCCTGCTTGGTGCACCACCAATATTCCTCAAGTGTTTCACCCTTCCAAGCAAACACAGGAACACCCTTAGGGTTCTCAGGTGTTCCGCCGTCTTCGGTGCGACCAACAACAACCGCAGCCGCTGCAAAGTCCTGCGTTGAGAAAATATTACATGAGCACCAGCGGACATTCGCGCCCAGTGCGGTCAATGTTTCGATCAACACCGCTGTCTGCACGGTCATGTGCAGCGATCCCATGATTTTCAGTCCCTTGAGCGGTTTGCTCTCGCCGTACTGTTTACGAAGCGACATCAAGCCCGGCATCTCATGCTCAGCGAGCCGAAGCTCTTTTCGGCCATGCTCATGCTCATTCAAATCACGGACTTTAAACTGCAAGCCGTTGATCTCGTCAACGCTCATCATGTTCGGTGCGGTTGTTGTTGCGGTCATTTTGGTGTTTCCTTGTATATCTACTCGTTGTGGAACTGCTACTTTGTACTATTCAACCTGTGCCACCGCTGCGAACAGCGAAGGCCCAGACGCATCAATATCCGGGCGAAGCTTGTTCACCCGAACATTCTTAAAATCGGCTTCTTTAAACATCTCGATCCGTTCTTTCTCAGAAAAACCAAGATGAACATGCCCCATCGCATGTTTATATTCGTGGCGGTCATGCGCACACATATCAACAATCAGGAGCATCCCCCCGTTATTGGTAGTCCGAAGCACACGCTTCATCTCTTTGAGTGCATCAATATGCTCATCGACATGGTGCAATACAAGCACACACGCTGCGACATCAATGCTTTTGTTCTCCAGTGGTAAATCGGTTAACTCGCCTTGGATAAAATCGACATTCTTCGCATTATGCCCGGCTTCACGCAAGCGTTCCTTCGCCGCATCAAGCATCTCAGGCGATCGGTCAACCGCACTCACATGCTCGACCCAAGGCGACATCAACTCCGTCGCATTCCCCGTCCCACAACCCAAGTCCGCAACACGCCAAGTCGGGTTCAAAAAGCCAAGCAATGAGTTATCCGTAAACGCCCGCCCAAACATGTCATTGCGAAGATCATCCCACTCGCCAGCAACACGACCAAAGAAACCCGCCGAGTCAGTCATCCGCTCGGCAAGCACCGCCTGCAAACGCCGATCATCCTCGCGCAAACTTGGGTCATTCCCAAGCTGATCCCGCAATATCACCCAAATAGACCGCAACTGAATCGGCAAGTCATCAAGAGCTACCCGGTAATACGCGGCAGGCCCAGATGTTCGTTTGAACAACCAGCCCCCGTCAGCCAACACCCGAAGATGCCGAGATCCTGAAGATTGTGGAATCTGAAGCACACGAACCAACTCGCCCACAGCAAGTTCCTGCTGCTCAAGCACCCGAAGCATCCGCAGACGCACCACATCCCCAAGCTGCGAAAGCACCTCCACAGCGGACTGACTCGTTACTGATACTGTAGTTTTAGCCATTTATCCTATCATCCAGAAATACGGATGAAAGAATACCAACTACCGAACCATTCGTCAACCCAATCGAACAGAATTCAATGCAATCAAAGGCAAGGTCATTCAGGGTTGCACAGCCAACGATGGCCCAGTGATCATCCCGAACGACCCAAGACGATCAAGAATCACCACATCAGAACGGTCAAACCAGAGCGCATAGCGGAGATACTCAATCTCCAACTGCTGATCTTCGAGCGTGCCTGCAAAGTCCGCCATGGCAATATACGGAGCAGCATCACGCCCTTGCCCCTGCGAAATCGCCAACAATAAGGCTTCGCGAGCCTCGTCCATCTGCCCAACCTGCTGGGCATATCGGGCAAACCGCAAATACCCTGTTCCGTCTTTGCCTTCACGCATCGTCTCACGCAAAAGCTTCATCAACGCATCAGTCCGGTTCCCCTGAACCAACGCATCTGCAAGCCCTTCAAGATACTCAACATTCCCAGGCTTGAGATCATGAGCAATCCGAAGATGTCCCGCAGCTTGGTCATATTTCCCAAGCCGAGTTTCCACCATGCCAAGTCGATACTCCGCAAGTGCCGACTGAGGCCGGATATCAATGTATTCCGACCACAACGCATACGCACGAGCATCGTTCCCCTCTTCTTCAGCAACTGCGGCCTGGATATGCAGATCATTGAGCGAAAGCGTCCGCTTCACTTTGTCCACAGAAGTACATCCGACGAGGGCACTCGATGACAAAGCACAGAGCAATACAATCGATGCGGTTTTCGTATACTTCATAACTCAACTCTCCAACGGCAATGSATCAACATTTAAGGGTAAAGGGGTATTCCTATTTGACATGGTAGCGTCATCCCCATCCACGCACCAGCCAATGCCCACTTGATCATGCGGATACCATATAGATATGCACACATCCGTGATCCTCATCCACAACCTTCCCGATGGCTCATCCCATTTCGACTGGCTGATCGATCAGCCCGAACTCCAATCCGAACGCCGTCTGCTCACATTCCGTTGCCAGCACCGACCAGATTCAACCGATCACGCCGACTTTCAAGCCATCAAAATCCCCGATCATCGCGCCATCTATCTCACCTACGAAGGCCCAATCTCAAACAACCGAGGAACGGTCCAGCGCCTCGCAGCCGGAAGGGTCGTTCATCTCGAACAAACACCCCTTTCCATCAGCATTCTCATTAACTGGCCAAGCCAAACCATCGCCTATAAGGCGACTCAAAATCCTCAAAGCACAACGCTTTGGAACTTTCATCAACACGCCCACAACTCACCACTGGACGCGTGATCCATTTTATGGTACGCTATGGCCTTGATTCACCGCCTTGAGTTCAGGAGACTGTAGATGAGGGGACTTTATCACCATCCATTACCACCAGGATACTCTGGTCCTATCCCAACGCCTCCCGGCGGTGAAAGCAAACCCAAACAGGTTCCCAAGCCAGTAGAGCAATCCCTCGACGATACCCTCCCGCTCGATCTCGGCCCAGATCCATCTGCTTCGGGCACCTCTACACCTCAAAAAATCCATACCTTCGAGCAAAAACTCCGCTCAATCCGCCACGAAGATCAATGGGAACGAACCCCAAACTCCAATGGCACTGGCGCGATCCATGTCAAAAGCTTCCATTGCAAGCTCACGGGCGACTCCCTCGAGTTTATCGATCAACAGATCAACGAATGGCTCGATGCACACCCCCAATACGAAGTCAAATTCGTCACCTCATCCATCGGCACATGGACGGGAAAATCCAAAGAACCAAACATGATCATCAATGTTTGGGTCTAAACCTACCAGTTGGTTGGCTCAATCGAGTGCATGCAAGGGATCGCATATGAAATCACACCAAGTGATCTACGCCATCATGTGCCTATCCCTTTGCACATTTACAAACAACCTTTACGCCGTCAACGCCCATCCTGAAGACGCACCAACAAATCGCCTTTCGGATTCCGCGCCAGATCTAGAACTCCCAAACCCCAACGCTCTCATCAAAGCCAAGGTCATCCGTATCTTTGATGCCGATACGGTCCTCCTCCAAATCGGCAACACCAAACGACGCTACCAACTCCTCGGCGCAAACGCACCCGAGTATCTCCCCAAGGCTAAAAAACCGGCCCCATTCTCCATCGAAGCCCGCCGATTTATCGAACAGCTCATCCTTGGAGAATCCGTATACATCCAGCACGATCCCGCTGGCGAGCGAGATACATTCAACCGCAGAGCAGCCTATATCTTCCGCGCCCCCGATATGCTCTTCGTCAATCTCGAACTCGTCCGCCAAGCCTACGCCAAACACGACCCGCGCCACATGTCGCTCTACACAAGCACCTTCGCCCACTACCAATCCAAAGCCCAATCCTTCAACCGAGGCCTATGGAATCCCAACGCCCCAACCCTCGATTGGTCAGACGCATCAACCCAACCTACCGAAGACCCAGAACCAAAGGCCGATCAACCAACATCAGAAAACACCACAGAAAAAACAACAAAGCCCCAGCAAGAGCAAGCCCCAATCCAAACAACCGATTCCACAATCTACATCACCAAATCCGGCAAAAAATACCACACCAAAGACTGCCCACACCTCACCGATTCAAAGAATCCGACAACCCGCGAAAAAGTCAACAACACCCACCAGCCATGCAAAACCTGCAAACCCGACGATAAATAACCATTCGGGGTGCCACGGCTTGACCGTCCCCGGCAAGCCGTGTCTTGAGATAGCCCTCATTCATGACGGTGCCGTGGTTAAGATCGCGCAGCGATTGAACCACGATCTTTCACCAGTTGACGCGCTTCTAAATGTTTGGTATATTGTCGGCATGACACACACACCCATGGATTTCCCTGAGCATGCCGCTGATTATTCGCCGCAACAATCAACCCCTCGCCCAGTTGTCCGCCCTCAATCCTCAATGCCTCAACCCCGCCTCGTAAACGACGGCCACCGCTATCAATACGCCGTCGAAAAACACTCCGAAGGAATGCTCGGAACCATCCTCTTCGGCGCTTCAGCCTTCAACCCCAACRMKCYAAGNASCNTSATCAACMWMCRMGCCRSCRSCGGCTAYCGCATGGTCTTCCAGATCAAAGAACAACGCCGAATGTTCATCTTCTGGAAAAGAGAATGCATCCTCATGACCTTTGAGAAATCGTTGAGTTAACTGAAAACTATAACACGAGAGAACTTATGAAAAAACTATTTAACCAGCTTTGGTTGCTTGGTCTCACGGTCATTGTTGTCGTATTTCTTTGGATTTTGATACCCTTTGTAATTGCGAAATACCTAAATCTCACGGATCTCCCCAAAGATGTTGGAATGGTCGGGGACATGTTTGGTTCAGTCAATGCCCTCTTTGCGGGCCTCGCATTTGCTGGCTTACTTTGGTCAATTATTCAGACTCAGAAATCGATCAGGATTCAACAAGACGAACTCCGTCTTCAAAGAGAAGAGCTCAAACTACAGCGAAAAGAACTCGTGGAGTCTCGCGGAGTTCTCAAAGAGCAGGCGGATTCGCAGAGAGAAATGACTTCAGCAATCCGTGAACTTGCTTCCCAAACAAATCAGACTCGAATGGCAAGTGTACTTGCAGCATTGCTGCAATCTGGAGATGATCATTTAGGAAGACGAAGGTATTGGCCAAAATCAATTGGTCATATTTCTGATGCCACCAAAGAATTGTTTGAGGAGATATCCATAGATCTAACTTCCAAGGAGAACGGAATAATTGTATCTCTTCTCAGGGAGTATCTCACGCCATTAGATAGAGAGAAACTTGATGAAATATACGAATCAGAGGATGGTGATGAAGTAGATTGAGTTGTCAGATCGTTGTGGCACCTCAAGTTAGTATTCCACACTTACTGCATGCTCTTCGCAAATTTCGCGAGTTCTCCCGCAAAAACATCCAAATCGCCGATACATGCCCTATGTGTGGAATCGCCTCAATACTCAATCTCGATGCCCAATCGCCCCATATCCCTCGCGCCCTCATAGAACAAATGCGAGATCGCCTCACTCATCGCGGCCCAGACGATGCAGGCATTTGGGAAGGTCCGATCGGTTCGATCGGGCATCGCCGCCTCGCCATCCTCGATACCTCACCCGCTGGGCATCAACCCATGCGTTCAGATGACGGCCGATACATCCTCGCGTACAACGGCGAACTCTACAACGACCACGATCTCCGCTCACAACTCGCAACCCAAGGCTGCACTTTCAAATCAAGTTGCGATACCGAAACACTCCTCCACGCACTCATCACCTGGGGCCCACAAGCCATCGACAAACTCCGAGGCATGTTCGCCTTTGTCTTTATCGATACGCAATCTCGCACTGCTATCCTCGCACGCGATCCAATGGGAATCAAGCCGCTCTACCACACGACTGTCGAGACCAGAACCGACACCGGGGCCGGCCGACAACTGGTCATCGCCTCCGAGATCCCAGCCATCCTCGAACACCCAGATGTAATTCGCAAGCCCGACCCAATCACAGTCTCGGCCTACCTCTCATCAATCCGCACAACCCTCGGCCAACGAACAATGTTCGAAGGCATCTCAACGCTCACGCCCGGACAATGGATCCATATCCCCCTTGATTCACCGGACCAAACAACAACCGCGAACTGGTGGGACAACGCATCGCGCACCCCAACCCAAGGCGTTCGCCAAACGATCGAAGACTCCATACACCGCCATCTCCGCACAGATGTTCCTATGTGTACCCTCCTCTCCGGCGGGCTCGATTCAGCAATCACCACACTCATCGCCAAACAATCACTTGGCAATCTCAACACATACTGCGCCGGCGCAAAGGTCGAAGGTTTCTCCGACGATTTCTCTTTTGCAGCATCGCTGGCCAAGACACTCAACACCAACCATACCGAAGTTGAAATCACCCAAGAGAGTTTCATCGAGCGTTGGCAATGGATGGTCGCCCAACTCGGCGTTCCGCTCTCGACTCCAAACGAAGTGGCGATCTATGAAGTCGCATCGGCACTTCGAAAACAAGGTCATATTGTTGCCATCTCTGGCGAAGGTGCCGACGAACTCTTCGCAGGCTATGCACCAATCATGCAACAAGCCACAGCCCATATCGCAGGGCTCAACGGCGACGACGATACCAACGGCGGGCTCTTTCATCTCGCATCAAACGCCTGGATCTCCGAAGAACTCAAGCCCGGAATCCTCCGCGAACCCTGGTATCAAGCCGCCGATGCGGACGCCCATCTCAAGGCGCACTACACCCAAGCCTTCGATCAAATCCGCGAGCAATCACCAACAGATTCACCATTGCAGSSCMWTCTCCGCKTSCAWCGCCGMMTSAACCTNRCCSRACTTNCTMCRRCGCCTCGACACRKCRASCATGCTCGCCGGCGTCGAAGGCCGAACCCCCTACGCAGATATCGAAGTTGCTATCTGTGCCGAAGCCCTGCCAATGGTTGAGAAGTATATCGCAGGCGAGCCCGAGCAAACAAAGATCGCACTCCGCCAAGCGTTTAAGAATGATCTTCCATCAGAAATAGTCAACCGCCCCAAAGCAAGCTTCCCTCTTCCATTCCAACACTGGATGGCCCCGCTCACCGATCGCCTATTTACATCCCCAATCGCCCGCGAGTTCTTCTCCGAGCAAGCCCTTGGCTTAGTATGTGCCCGACCAACCAACTACTGGCACATGGCATGGCCGATGATCAATCTCATGCTCTGGGGCGAAAATCAGTTTGGTGATAAACAGGATCACAAGGACGAATCGGCATGCTCTGGAAAGTATTCTTCTTCTACTACTTYGGGCTAAGCCTACTKAGNSMTGYGNATGCAYATCTGGGACAAGYWYCARGCWGTWCGYGGKCGATGGCGAGTCAAAGAAAARACACTSCAYTCMTTCGARYTCCTCGGCGGSTGGCCGGGCGCRATCCTSATYACCCGATCCATCAATCATAAAGTTTCAAAGCCCAAATACATGTGGACGCTCTACGCGATCGCAATCTCGCATGTTGTTCTCTGGCTCGGGCTCTCTTGGTTTGCTACACGATAAGCCTGCCAGTTGCTTTCCAAGATTGCTTGGGGAAATATTTCGCAAGTCTATGGAACTAGAAGGTTTAGAGTGCGGATAGTTTGATGAGCAGATCTGCTCGTCTATAACAAAGTGACAGCTTGGCGTGTGTTGTGCCGTGGGCTGTGACTTGAGAAGGAGAACTGAATAATGTGTGCAAAACTACTCGCTATCGGTGCGCTCGCACTGTGTACCTCTGCCGGATTCGCGAATCCGGTGACGCTCCAAAATGTTGATCGGAGTGCATATGAAATGTACACCGCTCATTCCCAATCTGTCCGAGGCAGCGGCTTGAGCTCGTTGTATTCCGATCTCGATCCAGGAGCAGGGGGGTATGTCGCATTCCCAGATACCGCGATCGAAGCAGACGGCGAACTTGAATCCGCGGGCGTTGCGGATTTCGCAACTGGATCATCTGATAAAATCTGGCTTGAGCAGTTCGTCTTTATTGGCGGCGTGAATCAAGCTGGCGGAACAGTGTTCTTTGATTTCTTCGATTCAGCAGGAACACTCATCGACGGGTTTGGGATTACGCTTCCAGATGAGGGCAACTTCATTTGGACCATTGATCTCAATGCTCCGTTCTCCATCTTGAGTGAAGGACTGATTCGCATGTCTGTAGATGATGAGAATCTTTCGGGTAGTGGATCGACTGCTGCTGGGCGTTGGTTCCTTGGGAATGCTGGAGCGACGATTGGTGATGCGGGTGCAGCTGAGGCTTCGCCGGACTTCAACTTTAACTTTGCACTGAACAGTTCAGTTCCGGCACCGGGTTCGGTGGCATTACTTGGGCTTGGCGGGCTGGTTGCGAGTCGGCGTCGGCGGTAAAGCAACGGTTGGGTTACTTTTGTTTTGACTTTCTTTCTACACCCCTGCCAGAAATGGCGGGGGTGCTTTTTTATGCGTTGGTGGAAAGCAGGTTTGGGAGGATGGTTGAGATTGAATCGGCGAGGTTGGTGAGGGCGAGGTCGAAGTTTTTGAGGAACTGGTTTTCGGGAGTGGGGTGATCRTAGAAATCGGTGATTGAGCGGATGGCCATGGTCTTTGTGTTGTGGAGGGAGGCGGTCCAGGCGATGGATGCGGTCTCCATATCTTTGACGGTGATGTTGTGTTGTTTGAAGAAGTCGAGTTCATGATCGAGGGTGTCGAGGGCGTTGCCGGTGGAGATGGTGGCGCGGGGGAGATCGATGTTTGTGGGTGCGTGAAGTTGTTCTGGGCCGTGGGCGTAGTGGGTGAACTCGGGGAGGGGGATTCGGCGGTCGTGGTGGTAGGCTTTTTCGATGAGGAAAGTTTGGCCGATGGATGTGGCTTGTGAGCAGCCGCCCGCTGCGCCGGCGATGAGGATGAGCTTTGGGTTGAGGTGGTTGATGAGGAGTTGGGTCGCGAATGTTGCGGGGGTGGTGCCGATGAGGTTGGCGTTGGTGCGTGGGTCGTAGCCGTTGGTGACGAGGGTGAGATTGTGATTGTTGTTTGTCCAGAGATTCGGTGGGAGGGTAGTTGGCCAGGGTGTTGGGGCTGGCGTGAGATCGAGGGCGGCGATGATGGCGTCGGCTTCGGGTTGCATKGCGCAGAKGATGGTRAGCATGNASAGAGTTTAGGTSTWKWMGNAYCSTTGGGATGTGGAGAGTTTGAAGGGGCCGGGTGATTTTTCTCCCCTATTTGTGCGTATCAATATGACTTTTTGTACATGTATTAGATTGAATCAATAGTCAATGGTGCAGCACAATAATGGAATATGTACGATTGATCTTGAGGGGGCTCTTCCATCATATGTTCAAT
>NVSM01000011.1 GCA_002401225.1 bacterium | reverse complement strand
TTCTATCGCTATGTGGGGGGGAGTATCGCCCGCAGTATTCAAGCCCTGCCTAAGCCAGAAGCGATAKKMCKCGCATNNYRCCTYSYYSGRWAGSCMGSGRSRGKWGASTKKGKGRTMGMWCWYRWGCCGNSARWKAMAGGYWATGCCGATTTAGTCGATCAATCCTGGGATGAGTATGCCATCGAGTGGGTTCACACCCGCCGGCCACATCGAAGCGATAATGCCAGCGGTAATCAGTGCATAGGCCACGCCGTCGATAAAATCGGTGATGATAAAGCGTGTTGGTTTGCCTTGGAAGAATGAGCCGCAGAGTCCGCCCATGCAATGCCCAAGCACTGCTGTCGCGCCGGCGACACGGAAGACATGCAGATAGTCTGCGCCGGGTTGCACACCGATCCCAGTGATGTACGCAACGAAGACCGTGATGATCAAGAACGCGAGGAAGGTCTTGATGAGGTTCATGCCAAAGTTTGGTTTGCCGTCGTAGATGGTCAGCACACCCCAAGGCCCGGCGTCCCATCGTTCCTTGATTTCTGTTTTTCTCTCATCTGATGGCGATTTGCTGTGATCGCATCCGGGGTACATGTACAGCCCCGGCTTGATATCGAGTGATTTGACCGCGTCCATGTATCCATCTTCTTTGTCATCAAGAAACTGGATGTCCTTCTTATGGTGAGGCATAAGCATCCACATGATGGAGCTTGCAAAGAAGACAGCAACGGTTGCGATGAGAATGACGAGCCAGAGTTCGGAGAGAGCGACCATGTGTGGTCTCCTTTTGTATGTGAGTGTCTGCACATCGTACCATAAAACGCAGCCATAAAAAAATCCGTCACTCGTTATGAGCGACGGATTGGGGACGCGATTGTGCGGTTTATTCAATCGTGCCGGTGACTGGCATGGATTCGAGGACGGAGTCAATGAGCCCGTATTCGATCATTTCTTGGTCGTCGAGCCAGAGGTTGCGATCGCAATCCTTCTGGATCTTTGCCTGCTCTTGCCCGGTTGCATCGGAGTAGATCCGGTACAAACGATCACGCAGGCGGAGCATTTCCTTTGCTTCGATCTCAAGGTCAGTCGCTTGTCCTTCCATCACCCCAGAGAGCAATGGCTGGTGCATCAGGTTRCGSGMGTTCGKSAGKSMRWARCGYTTGCCYTTGGCRCCSSMRSMYRSSAKGAMYGMACCCATSSWGSMGGCYTGMCCRATGMWGKWGGTGSASAYRTCYGSCTTGATRAASTKCATSGTRTCGWMRATSSCSAKSCCKGCRGTSACYGARCCACCSGGSGAGTTGACATAGAGATGGATGTCTGCTTTGGCATCTTCGTTGGCGAGGAAGAGGAGYTGGGCAACAACRAGGTTGGCCATYTCRTCCATSACGCCGCCGGYGATRAAGAYGATGCGGTCTTTGAGCAGGCGYGAGAAGATRTCRTACGAGCGTTCGCCTCGRCCGGATTGCTCGATGACGATGGGGACCAGAAAAGAGCTTGGGGTTGTCATATCGTGTTCACCTTATTTGGTGGTGTTCTTTGGGAAAATGTACAATGGATACAMAGAAGGATCAGCTTGCCGAGGCGGATGGGATCTCTGGTGGCTCGGTGAGCATTTCATCGACCAGCCCATATTCCACAGCTTCTTTGGCATCGARGTACATGTCGCGTTCGGAATCTTCACGAATCCGTTCGGCGGTCTGTCCGGTGTGCTTGGCGAGAAGATCAATCATGGTTTGTTTGGTCTTGATGATCTGCTCGGCCTGGAGGCGGATGTCTTCTGCTTGCCCGGTGATCCCGCCGTAGGGTTGGTGGATCATGACCTTTGCGTGAGGCAAGATGAAGCGTCGCCCCTTGGTGCCCGCGGTCAATAAGATCGAGCCACCTGAGTATGCTCGCCCGATGCAATAGGTTGCAATTGGCGAGCTGAGGAAGCGCATGGTGTCGTACAACGCGAGGGTGTCGTCGACGACGCCGCCCGGGCAGTTGATATAGAAGTTAATTTCTTGGTTTTTGCGCTGATTCTCAAGATAGAGCATCTGCATCATRACYCGTGCTGCSGAGGCATGATTGATSTCTCCGACGAGGAAAATGATCCGATTTTCGAGCAAWAGCTCGTCGATGGTCATYTCGCGTGTTCGTTGATAACTCACTGAAGCTGAGGCCATAAGTCTTTCCCTGACATATATCTACAGTCATAGGCGACGGTTTTTTGCACTCGGAGACTGTTCCGATTGCCCGCCAATCTGTCCTGTTCATCGGCCATCTCGGCCAATCTCATCATATTGGTCCGTGAATCGGAATGAGAAATCAAGGATCGTGAACTACTAAGAAGGTATTGCCCATCGACGATGGTGCATCTACAGTTCACACCTGCCCGTTTTTCGCTCTCAATGGTGAACAACGCAAATCCTTCCCTTTACGAGAGATCCGTCGTGCCAACAGCTGTCATTAGTGATATTCATGGCAACGCTGCCGCCCTTAAAGTTGTCCTCGCAGATATCAAATCGCGAGGGATCGAAAATATTGTGTGCCTAGGCGACATTGTCGGTTATGGCCCTGATCCCCTCGAATGTGTGGATATGGTCCAAGAGCATTGCGATTGGGCACTGATGGGCAACCATGACTTTGGGGTCCTCTATGAACCAACCAACTTTAATAAGGTAGCTGAGGACGCAGCGTATTGGACACGCGAGCAGTTCGACGCCGAGCCAGATGAAGCCAAGCGGACCAAGCGATATGAGTTCTTGGGGTCACTGCGGGTTCGGGCGGTTGRAGATCTTTGCGATGACGGCACCCCGATCCTGGCGGTGCATGCCTCGCCACGCAGGCCGATCAATGAATATATTTTTCCTGATGATGTGAATGATGCTCCAGATAAGATGGAGGCGATCTTTGACCGAGTCGATCAGGTCGCGCTTGTTGGGCATACCCATGTGCCCGGCGTGTTCTCCAACGAGCCAGACTTCTATCCGCCTTCCGAGATCGGTGACGAGCCTATTTTTAAGTTTATCGCAGACGAAAAAGCGGTGATCAATGTTGGTTCGGTCGGGCAGCCAAGAGACATGGACCCCCGGGCAAGCTATGTGATCCTTTCGCCAGGGCAGGTCGAGTTTATTCGGGTTGAGTATGACATCAAAGAGACCGCGGATAAGATCAAAGCGATCGCCAAACTCCACGACTGGCTCGGCGATCGGCTCTACGAAGGGCGTTAAATAGAACACCCAGTTTACTTTACTTTGGTACACATACAGACCTTGTTTACATCACGCACATCCCCCACACACGCTGGAACTCCCCACGCATGAACGCATCGCCAATATCTCTTCTTCGTCGCTCAAGCCGATCCACTCTTTGGTCGCTCGGTGCTTTTACACTGATCATGGCACTGATGGTCGCTATGGGCATCGAATCAAGTGTTCGAGCAGACGGTATGAGCCAATCTGCGATCGCACCTGTGTCTTGGGCACAAGACGATACGACCGCTTCACCGGATACAAGCACGGATGTTCAGCCAACAGCCAATCCAGTGATCGATACCGCGATTGATCAGGCGATCGAGCAGGCGACTGCCCCTTCGATGTATGTCGCACGGCTCAACGAACCAAACACAACCGGGTTTGATCCATTGGGCGATCTTGATAATCTTGACCAACGGACCGCGATTGAGTTTTCCGTTTCAGGAGCGGGGATCCGCTCGCTTCAGCTGCCCGATGACTTTGAAACAGTCGCCGGTTTGAACCATGTGACGCTTCAGGCGCAGGTGCAGGTCAATCCAGATTCGAACCCAGCAGTACCATTTACCGCGTTGATGGTCGTGATCAACGGCGAATCAGTCTTGATCATCGGCGACGATGACGCTCCGGTCTGGTCACAGATCGCCGTCGGTACATTCGAAGCGTTTGTTGATGATCGTGATGGGAATCCGATTGTTCGCCTCGAACGCAAGTTCACCCTCAAGCCAAACTCGCAGCACGGGTTTTATCTCGCAGAGACTATCGAGAACCTGAGCAGCCAACGGATCTCGGCCAAGCTTATTACGACCGGTGCGATTGACATGCCCAAAGCGGTTTCGTCGTATGGTGGCGATCGCCGACGGTTCCGGTATGGATATATGCTCATGCCCGAGCAGCAGAGCACATCGATGGCCGTCACGGTTGATGATGAGCTGACCAATCGCAACAAGATTTTGGGCAAACGGGTTTCGTCACAATATGGCAAGGCCTACCCAAATGCCATGATGGTGTGGCCAAACGAGCAGCTGCTCCCGGGCGCACAAAGGTTGTCCTGGTTTGCATTCTCCGATCGATACTTTATTGTCGCCATGCACCCGCAGTTTGATCCTGCGACAACAGTTCCCGAAGCCAAGCTGCTCAATGGAATCGCATCGATCGATCGCTTGATGCTTGATTTGTATGCCAGCCCGCTCGATGCGGTCCAGGTGCTTCGCCTCACTGGCGTTGAGCATCAGATCGCAGCGGGCAGCTCGGTCACCAACACCCTCGGGGTGTATGCTGGGCCAAGAAACCGTCCGATTATGAACGGTGAGCCTGAGGTTGCGTCATTGAACATGCCTGCGATGGTGGTCTCGAACCTTGGCGGGTTGTGTGCCCCGTGTACCTTTAGTTGGCTGACCGATATCTTGATCGGCGTGCTTCGGACATTCCACTCGATCGTTGGCGACTGGGCTGTATCGATCTTGCTGTTGGTGGTCTTGGTGCGTGGGTGTTTGCATCCGGTGACGCGCTGGTCGCAGATCCGTGTGCAGCGTTTTAGCGTGCAGATGCAGGCGATGGCTCCCAAGCAGAAGGCGATCCGCGAGAAGTACAAGGACGACTCGAAGAAGCAACAAGCCGAGATGAGCAAGCTTTGGCGCGAAGAAGGTATTTCTCCAGCGGGTATGCTCGGGTGTTTGCCGATGTTCTTGCAATCGCCGGTATGGATCGCGTTGTATGCGACGCTGTTCTTTGCCTCTGAGCTCCGCCACGAAGCTGCGTTCTATGGCGTGTTCCAGAATGTATTCAACTGGGGATTCATGAACGATCTCTCCGCGCCAGACGGTGCGATCCCGTTGCCCGCGTCGATGCACTTTAGCTTCGCGATGTGGGGGTCGGTGACATCGATCAATGTGCTGCCTTTGTTGCTCGGCGTGGTGTTCTATCTGCATCAGAAGTACCTCACGCCGCCAACGCAAGCGACGATGACCCCTGAGCAGGAATCGCAGCAGAAGATGATGAAGATCATGATGGTGTTCATGTTCCCGGTCATGATGTACGCTGCTCCTTCTGGCTTGGCACTCTACTTTATTACCAACTCGGCGATGGGTATTATCGAGAACAAGTGGATTCGTGCCCATATGAAGAAGCACGGCATGCTTGAGATCGAGAACATCCGTGCTTCGAAGAAGGACAAGGGACCGGGGTTCCTTGCACGGATGACCGATGCTGCTGAAGCACAGAAGCAGCTCAAAGAGCATGGCCCGCGCCAGCCGAATCCAGCATCGAAGCAAAGCCGAAGAGGGCAGAAGTAGATTCTGATCGAGGTGCCTCATGCCCACAGGCGGAACCATCACTGCGTTATGCACACCCGCTGGGGCGAGTGTGCGTGCGATGATCCGGGTTTCTGGACCTGATGTTCGCGATTGTGTATCGAAGCTCTTTGGGATCGCGCTTGGTGATCGTGGGGTGTTTCAGGCGCGGTGCGAGTTTGGGGGTGGGGATCGAGACTTGCCTGTGCAGGTTGTGTGGTATCCTGGGCCAAAGAGCTATACCGGCGAAGACACCGTTGAGATCATGCTTCCGGGCAATAGAACGCTTGTTGGTCGGGTGATTGATTGTTTGCTCGGGTGTGATGGCGTCGAACTTGCTGGGCCGGGCGAGTTTAGTGCGCGTGCGTATCTGAACCATCGGCTGACGCTTCAGCAGGCGGAAGGGATCGCCTTACGGATCGCAGCAGAGCATGATGACGAGCTTGAAGCAGCGGGGGCGTTGCTCGACGGGTCGTATGGGGATCAATGCAACGAATGGGCAACCGAGATCACGACGCTGCTGGCCTTGGTCGAAGCCGGGGTCGATTTTTCGGATCAAGAAGATGTGATTCCAATCGCGCCGTGCGACCTTCACGCTCGGCTTGGGATATTGCTTGATGCGGTGGTTGCTCAGATCGGTACGGCTTCGGGTGATCGGGTGCATTCAGATTTGCCAAAGGTGGTCTTTGTTGGCAAACCCAATGCGGGCAAGAGTTCATTGTTCAATGCGCTGCTCGGCGTACAACGGGCAACGGTTTCGGATCAGGCAGGGACCACGCGTGATGTGATCATCGAGCAGATGGATTTGGCTAAGCATGTTCCTGGTGCGGGTTCGGTGGAACTGGTCGATCTTGCAGGAGTTGGCGAGGCAGCGATCGATTCGATTGATGCGAGCGCACAAACGCGGGCATTGGAAGTGATCGAAGAGGCAGGGGTGATCTTGTGGTGCGATCCAGCCGGGGTCTTTGATGCGGAGAGTATCGCGTTGCCAACAGCGACGCCGATTGTGCGTGTGCGCACAAAGTCGGACCTTCCGTTATCAACTGGTCTGCGTACGAAGACCAACAATGCGCTCGCGGTGTGTGCCCTTGACGGCACTGCGTTGGGTTCGCTTCAGCGGGCGATTGCGGACGCGGTTTCTCGCCGAACAGGATCGGGTGTGGGGGTGTTTGTGCCTCGCCATCGCCGAGCGCTGATCGACTCAAAGGATGGGATCGATGCAGCGATTGGGCATGTCGATTCGACCAAGCGGGTGATTGAAGAGCCGGAACTTGTTGCGATCGGGCTTCGTGACGCGCTTGATGCGTTGGGCGAGTTGATCGGCGAGGTTTCGCCCGATGATGTGCTTGGCAGGGTGTTTGCGACTTTTTGTGTAGGCAAATAGCAGAAACACTGCTGTTTTGGGACGCTGGGCTGCTGGATATGTTTGCTGATGATGCAACTGTTTTTTCAAGTTGATTCGTGATATCTTGGGCGGACCTTCGTTTTCTATCGGCTGCGCGTTTGGGTGTGGTCTGGTTGGGTCTATCTCTTTATCTGGGGTGTTGGGTGTGCATTGAGGCAGTGATGGTGTCGATATTGGGTAGAGCTATTGGATGAACTCGACGCGTTGTTTTTCGTGTTTGGCGATAGCAAAGGGGACTCGATGATGAGCATTCGACTTGGCGAGTTATTGGTTGAGAATGGTGTATTGACTGTTGAGCAGCGAGACCAGGTGCTCAAGCTTCAAGAGAAACTCAAGCGGCCTTTCGGTGTGATCGCTGAGGAACACTTCGGGGTTTCACCTGGTGATATTGATCAAGCATGGGCAGAGCAGTATGCGATGATCGCGACGCGGGTCGATCCGTTGTCGTGTGCCGTTGATGAGCAGGCTCTCGAGTTGATCACCAAACGCCAGGCGTGGCAGTTTGGGTTGATACCGATTCTTGATGATGGTGTGGAGATTCAGTTTGTGACTTCGGTGGAATGTTTGAGCAGGGCGTTGCGGTTTGTTGGATGGCGGATGCCGAGCCTGTGCCACTTTGGGATTTGTGATTTGCACACACTCAAGTTGGGATTGGCGATGCACTATCCGTTTGAGAGCCTTGATTCGGGGATGGTTGATCAGATTTTGAAGAACAACCCGGCAGCCTGATGCCAGTTGGTGCGGGGCACCCAAACAGAAACGGAAAACACAAATGAAAAACGGGACTGATCTTTCGATCAGTCCCGGGCGTTTGTAGTTATTTGAAATACACCGGGTCCCAACAGATTGCCCGGTCGCGGCCCGCTCACTTATCGGCGAGTGGCTTTCCTACGGGTCGCTTTCTTCTTGGTGGCTTTCTTCTTTGTAGCCTTCTTTTTAGTGGCTTTTTTCTTGGTGGCCTTCTTCTTTGTGGCCTTTTTAGCTACCTTTTTCTTGGTTGCTTTCTTTTTCGTAGTCTTTTTCTTAGTGGCCTTTTTCTTCGTAGTCTTCTTCTTGGCTACTTTTTTCTTTGTGGCCTTCTTTTTAGTGGTCTTTTTCTTTGTCGCTTTTTTCTTAGTCGCCTTCTTCTTGGCGGTCTTCTTGCGGGTTGCCTTCTTGGCTACCTTCTTTTTGGTTGCTTTTTTCTTAGTGGCTTTCTTTTTGGTTGCCTTTTTAGCTACCTTTTTCTTGGTTGCTTTTTTCTTTGCGGTTTTTTTACGCGTAGCTTTTTTAGCTACTTTTTTCTTTGCTTTTTTCTTCGCCATTTTTAGGCTCCTCGTTGGTTCCGTGTTGCTTCATCGTGTCGCTTCACTTTGAAGCGGTTTGTTCACGATAAATATCGGTCAACTACAAACGCTTGTCAACCTATCTGCACAACTCATCGGTGTGTTGTGTGTGATTCCTTGAAGAAGTGCGCGAACCTTGCGCATTTCTTCGTGTGATCATCAGCATACATCAATACAACGCATCGTGCGCGCTCATAAACACTTCCGTTGGTTTGTGCGCGCACAACGAGGCGCATGGAGCTCAATGATCGCGTTGTTGCGCACCTGTTGTGCGCACAAACACGAATGTACAGTTCGTATTTGCGTTGTGATTCATGCGCATCAACACATCAGAGGTGCGTTTGTATTCGAGTGTGCAAAGAGTGGGTGTGGTGTGGTTTTTGAATGGAGAGTTGATTCGATGCGCGTGTGTTGCGATTGAGCGCGTTGCGCATCGCCATGAATAACCAAAAAGCATGCAAAGACGACTTCGTGTGCAATTCGATGCAGTTCGCACCATGATCGCACCATGATCGCACCAGAATCGTGCAAGATCGTTTGTAGATCTTTGTGCCTAACAACAGTTTTTTACGCAAACGATGCGAACAATCACCCATGCGAACGCATCGGTGTTCGTATTTCACATTGATCGTATTTGAATCGTTCATCGAGGAGTTTTCATGGCCAGCGCACTTAACACAATCGAAACACACACCTGCACAAACGGATTGGTGATCATCACCGAGCCAATGAGCGGCGTGCAGTCGGCAGCGATGCGTTGGCTTGTGCCGGCGGGCGCGGTGTTTGAAGATATCCACAATTTGGGAACTTCGAGTGTGTGCGCAGAGATGTTGATGCGCGGCGCTGGTTCGCTCGATTCCAAAGCACAGGCGGATGCGTTTGATCATGTCGGTGCGTTGCGCGACCTGAGCAACTCAATTCGGTACACACAACTCTCGGCTTCGATGATCGGGAATCGGATTGATCAAGCGATCCCGATGCTTGTTGACATGATTCGGAATCCGATGATGGCGAGCGATTCGTTTGCTCCATCATGCGAGCTTGCATCGCAAGCGATTGAATCACTCGCGGATGATCCGCAACAACGCACCGCGCTGGCTGCGAGATTGCGCCATTTGCCTACGCCGTTTAATCGGGACACATTGGGCACGGTTGAAGGCGTACAAAATCTTACGCATGACGCGCTTTGTGCATGGTGGAAAGATCATGCCAAGCCAACGGGTTCGGTGATCTCGGTTGCGGGCGACTTCGATCCTGCTGCGGTAATAGAACAGATCGAATCGCTTACTTGCGACTGGTCTGGAAGCGTGAAACAGCCTGCGGCACAAGGCAACCCTGCTCGTGGGTACGCACATATCGAAGATGAATCGAACCAGGTGCAGATCTTGGTTGTGCATGATGCGCCTCATGAAGGGCATGCAGATTCGATGCTTGAGAAGATGGTGATCTCGGTGTTGTCTGGCGGGATGTCTGGGCGGCTGTTTACTGAGGTGCGTGAAAAGCGTGGGCTGTGCTATACCGTGAGTGCATCGATGCGGGCAGACAAGGAGCGAGGTGTGGTGTCGAACTATGTTGGCACGACCCCCGAGCGGGCGCAGGAGTCGCTCGATGTTTTGATCAGCGAGATCCAGCGGATTGGCGAGGGCAATGTCACAGAAGAAGAGTTGGTGCGTGCGAAGACCGGGCTTAAGAGCCGAGTGATCTTTGCGGGCGAGTCGACGGGCGCGCGGGCGTCGGCGATCGCTGGGGATTATTTGAATCTTGGTCGGACGCGGACCCTCGATGAGATTATTGACAAGGTGAACGGTGTTGGGCTCGATGAGTTGAACTCGTATCTCAAACGCCGAGAGATGGGCACGCCGACGATTCAAACGCTCGGCCCAGACGCACTCAACGCCCCGGCTGGTCTTTGATCGGGTTCAATGCGAATATAGGCTCGAACAAGTACAAGACTTTGGTGTTCATCGGCGGGTTATGACGATAGTCTTGTATGGTGAAAACGCCCGGAAAATCAGACATCTCGACCAATGCTGCCCAGAGTTCTCGGCTCACGATTGAACTTGGTGGGCATCGCCCTTTTCTCATCGGAATCGGTGGATGTGGGATGTCCGCGCTCGCTCGGCTGTTGGGCGAGGCGGGTCTTGAGATTCGTGGGTGTGATTCGACGCCTTCGCCAGTGACTGACGCGCTCTCTCAAGCAGCGATCGCGGTGGGGTTCAACGAAGATGCGGATCAGTTGCCTGAGGATGTTGATGTTGTCATCGCGTCGGCTGCGATCAAGCCTGATCATGCGATGATGATCGAAGCGACCCGCCGCGGGTTGATGATCATGAGCTATCCCGAAGCGCTCGGGGTCTGTATGCGTGGGCGGACCGGGATCGCGATCGCCGGGACGCATGGTAAAAGCACGACGACGGCGATGCTCGGGTGTGCGTTGACTGATGCGAAGATTGAGCCTTCGGTGATTGTTGGTGCGACTTGTAATCAACTCGCCAATGGTGCGCTCGCGGAGAACGATGCAGCTGGTGGATATCGGATCGGGCACGCGAAGATTCCGGTTGGTGATTGGACGGGGCGATCGGGCGTGCTGCTCGCAGAAGCGTGCGAGTTTAACCGTTCGTTCCATCATCTTCGTCCAACCGTTGCGTCGATCGGGCAGATCGAAGCGGATCATCTTGATATTTATGGCACGCTTGATGCGGTGGTCGAAGCGTTCGCCGAGTTTGCTCAGCTGATCGCTTCGTCGGATGATGGCGGCAAGTTGATTATCGCCCACGATGGTGCCCATCGGCGCGAGGTGACAGCGGGGCTCAAGTGTGTTGTTGAGACGATTGGTTTTAACCCGGCTGCCGATTGGGTGATTGGGTATGAGCCGACGACGGGTCAGGTTTCGATTCGTGAGCCAGACGGGACGCAACGGGCGTGGGCATTGGGTATGCCGGGCGAGCATAACGCGTTCAACTCGGCGATGGCGTATGCGCTTGGTCGATCGGTGGGGGCGGATGGTGTGCTGATGGCGAAATCGTTCGAAGCCTTCACGGGTCTTGATCGACGCTTGCAGCTGCTCGGAACGCGCGATGGGGTGCGGGTGTATGACGATTACGGGCATCATCCTACGGAGATCGATGCGACGCTGCGTGCGCTTGCCCAGCGAGAAGATCCGAAGAAGGCGGGCGGGCGATTGATTTGTGTGTTTCAGCCTCACCAGCATTCGCGGACACGGTTTTTCTTAGACGAGTTTGCAACGAGCTTTGAGCACGCGGACATTGTGATTGTGCCTCACATTTACTTTGTGCGAGATTCGGAGATCGAAAAGCACCGGGTGAGTTCGGCGGATCTGGTCGATAAGCTCCGCGCCCGAGGCGTGCGGGCGATGCACTTGTATCCGTTTGAGGCGATTATCGAGCAGCTTGAGAACCTGTGTCGGCCGGGCGATTTGCTCGTGGTGATGGGTGCGGGCCCGGTATGGAAAATCGGCAAGGGCTATCTTGATGGAGAGCGTGGTTGAGTGGAGTAGCCAAACAACTTGAGATCGAACACAATGCGCAGATCCCGACCTGGTTTCATATCGGCGGGCGAGCAGCACGATTGGCCAAGCCTGAATCCTCGGCTGATCTAATCGCATGCTTGGAGATCGACGATGAGTTCAGAGTCTTAGGCGAGGGTGCCAACCTGCTTGTGGATGACGAAGGCGTTTCGGGCTTGGTGGTTTCATTGCAGACCGATGGATTTCGAAACATTGAGATCGATCAAACAACCGGGGTTGTTCGGGCCGGTGCGGGCGTTGCGCTGCCTGGGTTGATCAACCGATGTGTCAAAGCCAGCCTTGGCGGGCTTGAAGTGCTTGCGGGGATTCCGGCGACGGTGGGGGGCGCGGCGATCATGAATGCGGGCGGGGCGTTTGGTTCGATGAGCGATCGGGTGCTTGCGATCTCTGCGATCGATCGGGCAGGACGAACGCATACCTATGAAGGGTCACAGATCGACTTTGGATATCGCCAGTCACGCTTGAATCACTTGATTGTGACGGAGGTTGTGTTTGAACTTTCTCCTGGTGATCATGACGAGATCAAGGCGTCGCGCGATCGGTGCATGGCGTATAAGGCGAAGTCGCAGCCTTTGGCGGATAAATCGGCGGGGTGTGTGTTTAAGAATCCGGTTTTGATGCAGGTGATCGATTCGATTGGTGAAGCTGGCGAGCCTGTTGGCGAACGGATTGGTGCGGGGATGCTCATCGATCAGGCAGGATGCAAAGGCATGCGGGTCGGCGGGGCGGTAGTCTCGGATGTGCATGCCAACTTCATCACCACGACCAAAGATGCTAACGCTCGCGATGTCATCGCGTTGATCGGGCAGGTGCAAACGAGTGTGTTCGATCGCTTTGGGGTGGCGCTCGATCGTGAACTGGTGATTTGGAGCGATGAAATTGATCACGAGTCGATCGGAGGCGAACGATGACCAGTGTGATTGTTCTCGGTGGCGGCCCAGATGCAGAACGAGAAGTTTCGATCAAGAGCGCGACCGCGATCCATCAGGCGTGCATCGAGGCCGGGCTTGATGCAAGGCTTGAGATTGTCGATCGACCAACGCTCGATGAGATTCAATCTTGGGATTGCGATGTTGTTTTTCCTGCGTTGCATGGTCGATTTGGTGAGGGCGGCGAGCTTCAGGTGTTGCTTGAGCAAGCCAAAATCGCATTTGTTGGGAGTAAGGCGATTGCTTCGCAGCTGGCGATGGACAAGATGGGAACCAAACGGATTGCGATCAAATGTTCGATCCCAACGCCCGATGCGGTGATCTTTGATCATGGTGATGGCCATAGTGATGGTTCTGTGTGCCCATTGGTATTGCCAGTGGTGATCAAGCCGGTGTCTGATGGGTCGAGTGTTGGGCTTCATCTGTGCTTTGATCAGCAAGATTGGGATCGTGCATCGGCAGCGGTTCGAGAAGATGCGAAGACCAATCCGAATCGGGTATATATGGTCGAGCAGATGATCCAAGGGCGTGAACTGACGGCATCAGTGCTTTGCGATGATGCGGGCAAGTTGCAGGCGTTGGCTTTGATCGAGATCTGTCCGGCGCAGGGCGTGTACGACTTTGAAGCCAAATATGCACGCAAGGATACAATTTATACGCTCAACCCCGATCTGCCCGATGAAACGGTTGCTGGGATTCAAGAGCAGGCGTTGAGGCTGTGCAATACATTGGGTGTTCGCCATTTGGCACGCGTTGATTTTTTGCTCAGCGACGACGGGCAATGGACACTGCTTGAGCTGAACACTATGCCGGGTTTCACGCGGACATCGCTGATGCCGATGGCTGCGGGCGAGTCGGGCATGGGGCTGGCGCAGTTGTGTGCCCATTTGGTGCATTGTGCACGCAATGAACACGATATTTCACCTTCGGTTTCCACTTCATAAAGAGTTTGCGAGAGAATCATGGCACGAAAGAAAACATCAAAGAAGAAGTCCGCCAAGTTGAACCAAGACCGGGCCGATCGCAATAAACGAATCGCGATCGTCAGCGTGGTGGTTGTGCTTGGAGCCGGTGCGTTTGTTGGCGGAGCGATGGGCGTTGGCGAGCTTGATCGGAAAGCAGCGTCGTTTGTTGTTCCGACCAATGCGCAGGTGTTGATCGAATGGCCTACCGATGCGGTTGGGTCGATCTGGATGCCGATCACTGATCGTGACACGATCGATCGGCTGTTGTCTCGCGCGGTGCAAGGCGGGCGTGGGCTTACGCAGGCGCCGCTCAAAGAGGCCGCGTTGGCGTTGAAGAATACCGGGTGGATCGAAGGCATGCCAACAGCCCGTTGGACGAGCGATGGCGAGATCGAGATCGATGCGACTTGGCGTGTACCGGTGGCTGCGGTTCGTGTTGGGGAGCGTGAGATCATTATTGATCGTGATCGCAACGCGTTGCCTTTGGATTATGCTCTTGGTGAGAGCAACCAGTTGTTYTTTATCAATGTYGATGCACGCCAGCCTGCGATTGGTGAGCAATGGCTCGGGACRGATCTGCAAGACGGATTGGCACTGCTTGAACTGCTCGAACAGCAAGAGCTTTTAGAGCAGGTCGCGGGCTTTGATCTTGGWMAAGATGCMGARTCGGGYACGATTCGGTTGMTCACGACACGRGGAACGAAGATTATTTGGGGAGCGGGGCCTGGGCGCGAGCGCCCGGGCGAGGTGCCAATCGGGCAGAAGATCGATCGGCTCAAGGCTTTTTATGACCATACAGGTTTGATTGATGGGGGCTTTGAGTACCTTGATATCCGAGGCTCGATCATGGAAAAACTTCGCGCAGAAGGATGAAGGCCTCGCCGAACTGGCCAGTTTGAATGATGGATCAATCCGCAGAACATCAACCAGAGCGACAAGAGACAACGCCCGAACCGGGGCGTTTTATGCACGCGGAGTCTGCCAAGGCGGCTGAGGGTTCCGATCGTGATCTCTTTGGGAATGCTCCCAAGAGGCATGTGGATTGGAGCCATCGTCGGGGCGAGCCTCGGGTGTTTATTCTGCTTTGGATGATTTATCTGATGGGCTCGACGGTTTTGATGTTCGCATCGATGGCGCGGGCGTATTCGATTAGTCCAGAGATTATCCGCCCGGCTGCGCGTTCGATGCTGGTGATGGTGGTGCTTGGTTTTAGTGTGCTTTGGGCGTTGGTTCGGTTTTCGCAGCGGTTTGATCCAAGCATTCGACATCGCCATGTTGCGCACGCGATTCGAGATGCGATGGTGTTGTTTGTTCCGATGCAGGCGGTGATCTGGCCTCAGGCGATGCCGATGCTTGCCGGGTGGCCGATCGAGGTGGTTGCTGCGATCTCGGCGTTGTGTTTCGCATGGATCATGATCCTCGCGGGGGTGATCGCGTTGGGGTCGGCATCGATCGAACGAAACAATGGGCACGAGTTTTTTCGTGTGCTCTGGATGTTGATTGTGATTCTGATCGTGTTTGGGGCACCAATGGTGGCGGCGGTGTATCCGATGGGGGTAGAGTTTGGTGTGGATCACCCTCGGGTGGGGTGGTTGTTGTCGCCGGTGACTGGATTGCTGGAAATTGTGCGCGATCGTCGAGAACTGGGGATGAGCGCGAAGGTGTTTATTGAGCATTGGAGGCTGATCATCGCCCTCTTGTGCGTTGGGATGGCGTTGCTGTTGATCGCTCAGGCGACGGAGGTTGCACGGAGCAAATACCGCGCTTAGGATAGTCCTTGTGCCCTCGTATCGATGGGCACTCTTGGTATTCAAGGAGTGTGCGTAATGGATGTGATCACAGCAGATGAAAAAGCGAAGATTCAGGGGAAGCTCGATGCGTTGATCGCCAGTCGCCCAGTGATTACCAATCGAATCGCTGAGGCTCGTGCTTTGGGCGATCTCAAAGAGAACGCCGAGTATCACGCAGCTCGCGAGCAGCAGGGCATGGACGAGGCGGAGATCCGTCGTCTCGAAGAGCGGCTCTCCACGGCGCAGGTTGTCGATACCACCAAAACCGCCGACGGCGTGGTGTTTATTGGCTCGACGGTCAAACTCCGTGAACAGGGTGATGACGAGATCGAGACCTATCGACTCGTCGGCGAATCGACAGATGGCGAAGGCGATGAGGATGTCATCGAAGTGACCGCGACAAGCCCGATGGGCGAAGCTTTGATGAAGGCGCGTGTGGGCGAAATCGTCCGTGTGAACGCCCCGCGAGGCGTTAAACGCTTTGAGATTCTTGAAATCATTTAAATTCGGTCTCTGTGACTGAAATTGCAAGCGAGCGCGTCCGAATCATTTTCTGGACGCGTATTTTTTCTGGTATACTGCGCGTGAAGTACACACATGATCAGGAGATCGAGGGATATGACCAACAAGCCACTGGGTATGTTTACGAACCGTTTTTTCACGCGTCGAGTCGCGATTTCGGCGATGCTCGCAGCAGGTATCGGCACATCGCTCGCGATGAGCGGTTGCAATTCGATGGGGCCAAAGCTTCATCAGCACCGCTCGATGCAGATTCCGCATTTGGCGGGCACAGCGGTGAGCGTGACGAGTGCCAATGGGTGGATCGAAGCGATCCAGGTCGATCGGGGTGATGTTGGGCTTGAGGTTGAGCTGTATGGACGAGATTTAGAGCGGCTCAACTTTGCGACCGTGCATGCGGATCGGATGGGCGATCAGACGCTCCGCGTTTGGGTTGAATGGCCGGGCGGCAAACGCCAGAATGGCGAAGGGGCGACGATCTCGCTTGAACTTCCTGACGCCGCTGATATCAAAGTGAACTCATCGAACGGGCACATCACCATCGCTGGGCTCTCTGGACATGCAGAACTGAGAACATCAAACGGGTCGATAAGGATTGATCGCCATGATGGATCGGTGTTTGCGGACACAAGCAACGGGCGGCTTCAGGCAGAACATGTGAGCGGCGAGATCGAGATGTATTCGTCCAACGGCAAGGTGATTATCATCGATGCGTTTGGACCGATTCGGGCGGAGACATCCAACGGGAAGGTGTATATCTCGACGATGGATGGGAATCCAGGGCCGATCCGGGTGCGGAGTTCGAACGGGCGGATTGATCTTGATCTGGGCGATGGATTTGAGGGGATTCTCAAATGCCAAACAAGTAATGGCAAGCTGATTCTCTCTGATCTCGGAGGCGCGACTTTGATCGAGTCTTCGAAGAAGATGATCGAGATTGGGTTTGGAGATTCTGATGAAGTATCAGCAGTCAAAACAAGCAACGGCTCGGTGCGTGTTCGAGGAAGACACACCGAGCCGGCGGATGGTTGATCAGGTCTGATTCAACGAGATATGTTTATGGAGCAGTGCCTTACGGTGCTGCTTTTTCTTTGGATGCTTCGATGAGTGCCTCGATCGCAGGGGGGAAGGCGAAGACCGAGTCGTCGATTTCGCTGTAGTCTGCTTCGGTAAATATAAAGACGATATCGGCCATGCCTGTTTTTTGGAGGATCTTTGTTGGTTGGAGGTGGCCACCGAGTTCTTTGTAGTCTTGGAGTGTGGTGATGCTCTTGATCTTGCCCATTGGTGTCACAGCTTCGGCTTCAGTTCCGATAAGGAACCCAGACTCGACGGCGTAATACTCGATGGATTCGTCGCCATCGTGATCGACGAGGCGGATTTTATGTGCTGCCTGCCCGTCGAACTCGGTTTCTTCGACATACTCGATGGTCTCGTTGTTCTCGGCATAGTTGAGTACAGTGAGGAGATTGGCTTGCTCGATCATGTCCTTTGATTCTTCATCGGGGACCAAGCGTGGGCCGTTCATTGCGTCGGATGCCCACATCACGCCGTCGTTGAGCCCTTGGAGTGTTTTGCCCATCATTGGGAAGTCGACCGTGAGCAGTATACGGTCGGGCGATGCGATGTGGAGTACGATCGTGCCGTCGATCCCGGCCATTGGGATCGAGATCGTGCCGGTCTGCTTGACGAACTTGACCTTCGAGAGTTTGTCGCGGCCGCCGAGTGCGGTGATGGATGCTTCGATGACTTCGATTGCCTTGGCATCATGATCTGCATTGGTGAGCGTGATGGCTGCTGATGCGCTCGCGGTGAACGGGCTTGCGGGGATGCCCGAGATTGTTGTGAGGGTGAGTGCAACAACTGCTGCTTTGAAGAATGATTYCGAGTTCATGGTGGTATCCTTTATACTGTGTCGGTTGAAAGTGTTTGTTTGTGAGCTGGTTTGATTACTCGTGCGTGGATTGTTGAATCCAGTTGACCGCTGCGTGCTTTGGGGAATCGATTCCGTTGAGCAGGTCTTTGCGGGTGAGTGGGACGATGTGGTCGGGGACGACGCCGTCATGTTCGAGTTCGACTCCTGTTGATGTGACATAGTTTGCGATCGCGTGGATCAAGACATCGCCCGATGGGAGTTTATCCATCCCGGCGGGGAGTGCCATGCCCGCTGAGCGAGTGCCGAAGACACTGGCCCGTTCGAGCGATTGGAGTCCACCAGCGAANAACTCGGAGGTACTCGCGGTGCCCGAGTCGATCAAGATTGCGATCGGTCCTGCAAACGGTTTGATCCGTTCGCCCCAGGTGGTGACGATCACGGGTGTGATATTGAACGAGAGTTCGCTCCCACGCAGGATCATGGTGCCCAGCGAGCCTTTTTCGGAAACAAGGAACCGTCCGACAGCCGGGGCAAGCCCGGAGATCCCGCCAGTGTTGCCGCGGAGATCGATGATCAAGCCGTCGACATCGCGGAGTTCATAGATTGCTTTTTCAAACTGTGAGATGATGGGCATCATCCAGATATTGAACGAGATGACGCCGATGGTTGTTTTTTGCCCGTTGTTGAGCGTGAAAGTGTTTCTCGACCAATCAAGATGGGTGCTCATTGGGGGGAGGTTGCCGAACTTGACGAACTCGCCGGGCATTGGAGCGCGGGCGATGTTGAGTTCGATCTCTTCTTCGTTGCCGTCGATGAAGGTTAGGTCGATGGATGTGTTTTCTGGCCCGCGTAGGTTGTTGTTGAGGATCATGCTGGTCGCGAAGATATCGAACTCGATATCACTGACGGCAGCCGCGAGTTTTTTGAGACCAGGGGCGAGTTCTTGCGATCGGGCATGAGTGAGAATCCATCCGGTTTGAACGCCAACGCTTTGGGCGGGGCTTTGGTCGCGGATCGCAGAGACGACGGCTTGGCCATCGATCATGCGGATATCGATGCCGGTATCCCAATCGCCTTGCCCGTCGGTATCGGAATCATCGACGAGCTTGATGCTGTCGTTTGATCCGATGATGTCCGAGTCGGATGTTGATTCATTTGCCTCAGATGGGGCATCAACATTTGGGACATCATCGTCTGCTTCAGGAAGGATGCTGAAGTGGGAGAGTCCGAACCGATTGACGGCATCGCGCATGATCGAGCGGATCTCGCGGCGGTTTTGGGCTTGCGCTGCTTGCGGGCGAAGCTCATCGCGTACCGCGTTCCAGTCGACGCCGCCGAAGTCTGGATCGAAATGGGATTCGTTGATGATGTCCCACATTTGATCGAAGTCTGCGAGCGCGTCGGTTTCTGATACAGTCCGTACTTGGATGATTGTTGTGTCAGAGACTACATTGCTGTTGGAGCAGMCGACGAGTGTGGTGAGTGCAAGCCCGGCAGCGAGGCAGAGAATGCGGGAATACTTTGTTTTTCGATTGCTCACGAATGGCTCCATGTGAGGGCAAGATTAGCTTTCGAGCGTTGAGGCTCGTTTCGTGAGTATATGTATGGAACGATGCTTGACTGGTTTCACAATTGAAAAGCATTGACCCAATCAAAGTGCGAATTGTGCGTTTGATTTAGCTGTGAACGGTCTGGTAGACACGGATGACCCATTTGGGGSTCTCTTTGTGCATTTTTTTGAGCTTCGAGCCTTTGAAGAAGTAGTAGAGCGCGGTGCCGCCTTGGAAGAATATGGCGATGAAGATCATGCTGACATAGATCATCGCGGTGGCGAGTTGTTCGAAGACGACCAGGTCATCCATCATGCCTGCGAGTTCGGGGGTGCTTTGCATCACTGGATCGGCTTGCATCGCCGATTCGATCATGGTCTGGGCGGGTGCGGACATGAGCATAAAGACGGCGTAGGTGATCAGGGCGCATCCAAGGAAGAGTTGGTTGATGGCGAGTTTCTTGGGTGCGCGTAGATCGAGTGTTTTGAGCGATCGACGGAGGGTGAGTTCACGCGTGCCGATCCCGGCGATGACCAATGCGAAGATCATCATCGGAGGCTGACCCAGAGCGAAGGGCAAGGATAGTGCGCCTGCGAGCAGGGTCGTCCAGCCTGAGAAGTTGGCATAGCGGACGGCTTTTTCGATCGGTTTGGCTCGCTTTGATGCGATCATAATCTGGCTGAGGTGGGCATCGGTGAGTGGGCTGGTCTGGCTTGGGTGTCCAGATGGAACGCCCGCTGGATCGTGCAGGCGGAGGGGGGAAGCGGGGGAGGAAGAAGAAGTTGGATCGACGGGGAGTGAACTCATACCTTTATATCGGATTGATTCTTGAAAATGGGCGGCCCGATGGGCGGTTCTGTGGGGTTCGTCGATCGGGCGTGGTTTAAACCGGAACCCGCGTCCGAAAACGCCAAGTTTTTCGGAAAGAAAGATGAGACTCCTGAGGCTGGTGGTCGTACCTTGCTGGACAAACCCCGTTTTTTCGCCGATGAGGGCATACACTCGGGCACACCATATTTGGAGGGATCGACGCATGAAGGGCATGATTTTGGCAGGCGGTTTGGGCACACGCCTTCGGCCGATGACATTGGTAACGAATAAGCATCTATTGCCGGTCTATGACCAGCCGATGGTGTACTACCCGATCAAGTGTCTCGTCAACGCGGGAATCACGGAGATCATGATTGTCACCGGCGAAGAAAACGCTGGCGACTTCATCAAGCTTTTGCGCGATGGCAAAGAACTCGGGCTGACTCGGCTCGAGTATGCGTTCCAGGTTGGCGAAGGCGGAATCGCCGATGCGCTCAAGCTTGGTAAGTACTTTGTTGACGATGACAAGGTTTGTGTGATTCTCGGCGACAACATCATCGAGAACAACATCAATGATGCGGTCGAAGACTTCCGTAATCAGAAGGATGGTGCGAAGGTGCTGCTCAAAGAGGTGCATGATCCTGAACGCTTCGGTGTTGTTGAGTTTGGTGATGATGGCAAGACAATCGTGAACATCATCGAGAAGCCAACGAATCCGCCGAGCAATATGGCGGTGACAGGGTTGTACATGTATGACAGCGATGTGTTTAACATCTGCGAGACACTCAAGCCTTCGTCACGGAACGAACTCGAGATTACGGATGTCAATACTGAGTATCTGCGTCGGGGCAACCTGACGAGCGCGACACTCGAAGGCTGGTGGACGGATGCGGGGACGATTGAAAGCCTGCATCGTGCGTCGAATCTGATCGCGGAATCTGGCGCGAACAAAGTTTAACCCAAGCTGTTTAGCTCAACAGGGAACTATCTACTATGGGACAGACCATACTCGTCACCGGCGGCGCCGGATTCATCGGCTCGAACCTCATTCGATACATCCTTGAAAACCGCCCTGATGATCGGGTGATTAACCTCGATGGGCTTACATATGCAGGAAATTTAGAGTCATTGGCCGAGTTTGTTGATGATCCTCGCCATGAGTTTGTGCATTGTGATATCAACGATGTCGCCAAGCTTGACGAGATCATGCCTAAGGCGGATGTCGTGTTGCACCTTGCAGCCGAGTCGCATGTGGATCGTTCGATCCATGATCCGTCGTTGTTCCTCAACACGAACATCATCGGGACACAGTGCATGCTCGATGCGGCCAAGCGYCACAACATCAAGCGGTTYGTGTATGTCTCGACSGATGAGGTGTATGGCGAGYTGCCGCTTGATGATAAGAGCMWGTTGTTTACRGAATCGACRCCRCTCGCKCCYAACTCGCCSTATGCGGTGAGYAAGACCGGWGGCGAYATGCTYGCGCGGGCGTATCACCATACTTATGGCATGAACACTGGGATCACCCGATGCTCGAACAACTTTGGGGCGTACCAGTTTCCTGAGAAGGTGATTCCGTTGTTTGTGAACAACCTGCTCGAAGGCAAGAAGGTGCCTTTATATGGCGATGGGCGGAACATCCGTGATTGGCTCCATGTACTCGATCAYTGCGAAGCGATCTGTCGRGTGCTYGATGATGGYAAGCCKGGCGAGGCGTACAACATYGGSGGSAAYAAYGARCGATCSAACTTGGAACTCACCAAGATGTTGATCGATCTGTGCGGACGAGATGAATCCTTTATAGAGCATGTCCCCGATCGACTCGGGCACGATATGCGGTACGCGATTGATGCGACCAAGATCCGCGATGAACTCGGTTGGGAGCCAACGCGTTCGGCATGGCCCCAGGCGCTCGAAGAGACGGTGCAGTGGTATAAGGATAACCTTGAGTGGTCTGATCATGTGCGAACTGGTGAATACCGCCGATTTATGGACCAGAACTACACCACCCGAAGCTGAGCATTGCGCATCAAATGCAGATAGAAAACACTTCTATGAAAATTGTCCAAGCTAAATAGGACAAAGAAGTTTTCTATAGGTTGATCATTGTGAGTAAGCAGATACTATTTGTGCTGTCAAGCCGTAGGGTTTTCTATTGGACAAGAAAGCAGGCGGCTTTGCAGGCAGTGATACCAGTTTCTGGTATTGTTCCTGTATGACAATGTGACTGTGTCGATCGGCATCATTCTGATGTTGATTCAAAGGGCACCAAACGCATAAGGGTATCTACTGTGGCAAAGAAAACGAAGGCGCATCAGCATCCTGATAAGGACGGGCTTGAAGCATTTGTCTATGACGATCAGATTGTTCGTATGTTCTCGTGGGCGACCATCATTTGGGGCGTTGTTGCCATGCTTGTGGGTGTCATCATCGCGATCGAACTCGCGTTCCCTGATGTAAGCATGGGGATATCGTTCTTGAGCTTTGGGCGTTTGCGTCCGTTGCATACGAACGCTGCGATCTTTGCCTTTGCGGGCAACGGCATCTTCGCTGCGGTGTACTACTCGACCCAGCGGCTTTGTAAATCCAGAATGTATTCTGATCTGCTCTCCAAGCTTCATTTCTATGGATGGCAACTGATTATCCTCTCCGCCGTGGTCACTTTGCCATTGGGAATTACCCAGGGTAAAGAGTATGCAGAACTCGAATGGCCGATCGATCTTATGATCGCAGTGGTCTGGCTTGTGTTCTTTGGCGGCAACTTCATGATGACGCTGATTCATCGTCGCGAGCGTCATATCTATGTCGCGTTGTGGTTCTATATCGCAACGATCGTCACGGTGACGATGCTTCACATCTTTAACAACCTGTGGGTACCCGCAGGTTTGGTTTACCTTGTTCAGTATGGCGAAATGCCATCTGCCGAACTCGCACTCAAGTCCTATCCAATCTATGCAGGTGTGCAAGATGCACTGATGCAGTGGTGGTATGGTCATAACGCGGTGGCGTTCTTCTTGACGACGCCGTTCCTTGGGTTGATGTACTACTTCCTTCCCAAGGCTGCCGAGCGTCCAGTATTCTCGTACAAGCTTTCGATCATTCACTTCTGGTCATTGGTGTTTATCTACATCTGGGCCGGCCCTCACCATTTGCACTACACCGCGTTGCCAGAATGGGCATCGACGGTTGGTATGGTCTTCTCGGTCATGCTGTGGATGCCATCGTGGGGCGGGATGATCAATGGTCTGATGACTTTGCGTGGTGCTTGGCATCGCGTGGCATCTGATCCGATTCTCAAGTTCTACATTGTCGGCATTACCTTCTATGGCATGTMGACCTTTGAAGGCCCGTTGTTGTCGATTAAATCGGTCAACTCGCTCTCGCATTACACCGACTGGACGATTGCCCATGTCCATGCGGGCGTGCTTGGTTGGAATGGGTTTATGACCTTTGGTATGCTCTACTGGATGATGCCTCGGCTTTTCCAGACGAAGCTCTACTCTAAGAAACTCTGTGCGGCCCATTTCTGGATCGGCACGATCGGTATGGTGCTCTATGTCCTAGCGATCTATGCTGCTGGTATCACCCAAGGGTTGATGTGGCGTGCGTTTGATGTCAACGGGCGTTTGTCTTACCCAGACTTTATCGAAACAGTTACTATCTTGATTCCGATGTACTGGATTCGTGTTGTTGGCGGGTTGTTGTACCTTACTGGTGCAATCCTCGGTCTCTACAACATGTTCATGACCTGGCGTACACGCCCAGAGAAGTATGAAGAAGTTGTTCACTATGCACCCGCTCTGAGCAAGAACTACGCGGGCGACCCGCCAGCTAAGTCACGCTTGGGTGCAAACACCAAGTTGGGCAACGCGGGCGATAAGTTCCTTCAAGGCAACTGGCATCGCTCGCTCGAACGCAAGCCTGTGAAGTTCACCCTCTGGGTACTCGTCGCGGTTGCGATCGGTGGTATTGTCGAAGCGGTTCCGATGTTCATGGTTTCGTCGAATATCCCGACGATCACTACGGTCAAGCCGTACACGCCTTTGGAGCTTGCCGGACGAGACATTTATGTTGCTGAAGGTTGCTACAACTGTCATTCGCAGATGATCCGTCCGTTCCTCTGGGAAACCATGCGGTACGGCGAATATTCCAAGCCGGGTGAGTTTGTCTATGACCATCCATTCCAGTGGGGCTCACGACGAATCGGTCCTGACCTTGCTCGTGAGGGTGGATTGCGTACGCATCTGTGGCATTACCGTCACTTCAAGAATCCTGCGGATATCTCTGAGAACTCAATCATGCCTCGTTATCCTTGGCTGTTAAAGAATACCGTCAACTTTGATGAGATCCGTGGCCGGGTCGATTCGATGGCCCTCTTGGGTGTTCCTTATGGCGAGTTGTTGCTCGAAGGCAAGACCGTCGAGCATGCCAAGGGACAAGCTCTTGAGATTGCAATGGAACTCGAAGCACAAGGTGGCCCTGAGTTCACAGAGACTTGGGACAAGAAGGTCATTGCTCTGATTGCGTATCTCCAGCGGATGGGTACGGATATCTCCAAGACTCCGCCGCCGGTTGAGACTGATGTTGATTCGGAAGGAGTTTCGCCATGAGAATGACCGAAATCGTTTCATTTCTTGATCTTTCGATCTATCCGAGTATTGCACTAATCTTCTTCCTCGCTGCCTTCATTGCGGTGGTGTGGAATGTGATGACGAAAACGAAGCAGGAGATCGAAGCCGCTGCGAACATTCCGCTTGATGACGATGTGATTTTTACACCTCGCGTTTCATCGATCGAATCCAATACAGACACAGATTCATCATCAACAGAGCCAGCTCAAAACGGGGGGGCCTCCCATGCCTGAGACCAACAAGCCAGATTCATACAAGAGCGACGCGCACCAAGAAGAGTTGCTCTCACATAACTACGACGGCATCCAAGAGTACGACAATCCGATCCCGGGTTGGTGGCACATGATTTTCCTTGGCTCGTGTATATTCGCCGTGCTGTATGTGGTTGTGGTTCACTTCACGCCGATGATCCCCCCACGGGAGGTTCGTTTGGCGAATAAGATCGCAGCGGCTGAAGAAATTCAGTTCGGCAAACTCCGCGAGATGCCAATGGACGAGGTCAAACTCCAAACGATCATGGGGAGCGAGTCTTGGCTGGCAACGGGCAAGAGCATCTTCAATGGCACATGTACCGTCTGTCATGGCAAGCAGGCACAGGGAATCACCGGTTTAGGGCTCAACCTGACCGATGATAACTACCTGTATGTGAAGGAAATGATGGATATCGTGGACTTGGTGACCAATGGCACCGAGAACAAGAAGATGCCGGCACAGACTTTGCTCAATACAAACGAAATCGCGATGGTTGCTGCGTATGCCGCTTCTTTGCGAGGCACCAATGTGCCCGGTCCTGATGGATCAGATGCGGGAGAGGTCATCGCACCGTTCCCGGCTCCGATTCAAGGCGATGACGAGGGATAAAATAGAACTCCCCCGGAATTGTCGCTGATTCATACGCATGCAGGCGGGGTGATTCAGTTCGAGGAGACGGTATGTCAGATGAAGTAACGAATCTCGCGCCAGAAGAGCGTGTGCTGTCAACCCTCAATGATGATGGTTCTCGGCGATGGCTCAATCCGCGTTTGTCGAAGGGTGTTTTTCTCAACGCTCGGCGTGTGGTTGCTTGGCTGTTGATATTGATTTTCTCGGCGATCCCTTGGATTCCGTTCAACGGCAAGCCGATGGTTTTTCTTGACATCATCCATCGAGAGTTTACTTTCTTTGGCAAGACCTTCCTGCCAACCGATACGCTGTTGTTGGCGTTGCTTTTGATTACCGGGTTTGTAAGCATCTTCCTGATCACGGCGCTCTTTGGGCGTGTTTGGTGTGGTTGGGCATGTCCTCAGACGGTGTATATGGAGTTTCTGTATCGTCCGATCGAGCGGTTCTTTGTTGGTGGTTCGGGTAAGCCCAAAGCCAAGAACTTCTTGGGGATTCGCAAGGTTCTCCAGTATGTTGCCTATCTGATTGTTTCGATTCATCTTTCGCARACCTTTATCTCATACTTTGTGGGTGCAGCAAATCTCAAAGAATGGGTCTGGGGTTCGCCCTCGGATCATCCCGCAGCATTCGGGGTTATGTTCGTCACAACCGGGTTGATGATGATCGATTTCGCGTACTTCCGCGAGCAGGTGTGCTGTGTGATGTGCCCATATGCACGCATGCAGAGCGCGTTGCTTGATCAAGATTCGATGATCGTTACCTACGACAAAAAGCGAGGCGATCCACGCGGGCGCAAGAAGCGTGCGAAGAAGGACAAAGAAGGTACTGTGATCACGCTGCCGATCTTGGAAGAAGATCTCGGCGATTGTATTGATTGCATGATGTGTGTGCAGACCTGCCCGACCGGGATTGATATCCGCGATGGGCTTCAACTTGAATGCATCGGGTGTGCCCAATGTGTCGATGCGTGTAATGTCGTGATGGAAAAAATCGGGCGTCCTTTGGGATTGATCCGGTATTCATCCGRGCGCATTATTAACGGCGGCAAGAGTCATATTCTTCGCCCTCGCGTGATTATCTATCCATTGATTCTCATTGGTGTGTTGACGGCGTTTATCTTCTTGCTCTCGACCAAGCCAGCTGCGGATGTATTGTTTATCCGTGGGCAGGGGCTGCCGTTTAATATTCTTGATTCACACGACATCACCAATCAGGTGCGTGTGCGGATTTCGAATCGTACAGAAGAAACCGCCACTTATATGGTGAGCGTGATCGAACCTGCGGGCGTTCGGATTGATCACTTTGAACCTATGACGATTGAGGCTGTCCAAACGAGTTCGGAGATGATGCTCATCATCGCGCCGTTCTCGGTGTTCAATGATGGCGAAGTGATTCTTTCGATCAAGATTGTTGATGATCAGGGCAACTATGAAACAGTTGAGACCTACAAGATACTTGGGCCGATGAGCCTGCCAAAGGATAAGAAACCATGACCCAGAATCAGAACAAGGACAATGCTGAAATCAAGAAGCTGAGTTTCCTCAAGCGGGGTAATTACTGGCCAGCGATTATTGTCGGAATGCTCGTTTTGCATGCGTCGATTATCCTCGGCACACTCACTTTTATCTCCGCCCGCCACGRTCTGTATGTCGAGCCCGATTATTATGCCAAGTCGATCGACTGGGATAATCAGCGTGAAATGTTTGAGGCAGCGGACAAAATGGGATGGGTAATCGAAATCACCATCGGCGAACCAACAACGGATGCTGATCAAACACGAGCCTTCGATGTTTCGATCAAGGACGCCAACGGCGATCCGATCGACCGGGCACTTATTGAGCTCGATTGCTATCACCCCGCCCACGCGAGCGATCGATTGAGCGCTGTGCTGTTGGGCATGGGCGACGGGCTTTATCAGGCGACGCTCGCGATGAACACGCCCGGATATTGGAATGCACATTTGGCGATTCGTCATCAGGGCATGCAGGCGATGGTGATGCGCGAGATCGAGATTCAATAAACGGAAATAGACCGCTATGGACGCATCAGATATCACAACCATAGAAACGCTCCGCCCGCTGATCGCGACCGTTTTATTGATGTCGGTGCTTGGGAGCTTACACTGCGCAGGCATGTGCGGCGGGCTGATGTTCTTTGCGCTCGGATCTGATGAGGACCGAACAAAGAAGGCTCGTGTACGATTACAAAGCGCCTATCACGGCGGGCGATTGGTGACTTATACATTGCTCGGCGTGATTGCGGGAGTCATCGGCCAAGCGATCGATTTTGGTGGCGGGTTTGTTGGCATCCAAAGAGGCGCGATGRTGTTCGCGGGTGTGATGATGATCGGGTTTGGGCTGCTYGCGCTCGCTCGTATTAGTGGCATCAAAATCAAGCACCTTGGCGTGCCGAGTTTCTTACGCAAGTTTATCGAGAACGCCCAACGCGCAGCCTTTGGGCTTACACCATTTAAACGCGCTTTGACCATCGGGTTGCTCACCGCTTTGCTGCCTTGCGGGTGGTTGTATGCGTTTGCGTTCCTTGCAGCGGGCACCGCAAATCCGGTCTGGGGCGGGCTGACGATGGCGGCGTTTTGGATGGGCACATTGCCCGTGATGGTTTCGCTTGGCGCGGGTATCCAGTTGCTCTCGGGTCGGCTCAATGCCAAGTTGCCGATCATTACCGCCCTTGCGGTGATGGTGGTGGGGGTGATGACGGCGATGGGCGGGCTTGGGGTTTCGGAGATCACGCGTGAGTCGTTGGGGATTGATGAATCGCCCAATACAGTCCCCATGCCCGGCGGGGTCGATTGTCCGCTTTGTGATACCGCTGAAATCGAAGAGATCGAACCGCCAACGGACCCTATTCTTGACGACTAAAATACTCACTACCCATGTCCAATGAATCTGTACAATCTGTTGAGTGCGATCATTGCAAGCTGCCGGTGCCTGTGGGGTTGATTGAGCCCGATGCGGAGTTTCAGTTCTGTTGCAATGGGTGCAAGTCTGTGTGGAATATTCTTCATGGTGCCGGGCTCGATGGATACTACACCGTGCGCGATGCGGTTAATCCAGATGCCCAACGCGTTACTTCGACCCAAGGCAGCTACGAAGAGCTCGATGAYCCYKYGTTYCANAGCANCMTGYGTMGAKAAYYTGCCCGGSGGRTATGCCCAGACSGARYTRCTYCTTGAGGGCATGCACTGTGCGGCGTGTGTGTGGCTAATTGAGCGGCTGCCTACGGTGATCGATGGGGTCGTCGAATCGCGTGCCAATATTCGTCGGCGGACGACCATCGTGCGCTATCAGCCGGACAAGGTGAAGCTTTCGGATGTTGCTCGTGCGCTTGATCGGCTTGGGTATGCGGCGCACCCTGCGAGAGGCGCAGCTGCCCGCGAGGCACGGGTCAAAGAAGATCGCAAGTTTTTGATTCGGGTCGGTGTCGCGGGTGCGATCGCGGGCAATGTGATGTTGTTAGCGATCGCCTTGCATGGCGGTGCGCTCGAAGGCATGGACGAGACTTGGAAGAATACTTTTAGGTGGTATTCGATGGGGCTTGGGGTGCTGTCATTGTTATGGCCGGGGCGGGTGTTTTTTATTGGTGCGATCGCAGCGTTGCGTACGCGCGTTGCGCATCTTGATATCCCGATCGCGTTGGCTTTGGCGGTGGGGGGGCTGTGGGGTTCGTACAACACGATCATGGGCACCGGCGAGATCTATTTCGATTCGCTTTCGATCCTCGTGTTTTTCTTGTTGGTAGGGCGTTGGGTTCAACATCGCCAACAGCGCAACGCATCGGATCATGTCGAGTTGATGCTGACATTGACGCCGACGAGTGCGATCAAGGTGAATGATGATGGTTCAACAAGTCGAGTGCCGATCGAAGCGATCGAAGAGGGCATGGTTGTCGAGGTTGAAGCGGGTGGGTCGATCCCGGCGGATGGCACAATCGAAACTGGCGAAACAAATCTCGACACATCGTTTATCTCCGGTGAATCTCGACCGATTTTGGCCAAAGTCGGCGACAATGTGGTCGCGGGGGCGACGAATCTGAGATCGCCGATTCGGATTCGTGTGACGGCTGTGGGTGATTCGACGCGTGTGGGTAAGCTCATGCACCTCGTCGCGAGTGCGTCAGCAGATAAGGCGCCGATTGTACAGTTCGCCGACCGGATCGCAGCACGATTCGTATTGATTGTGATCGCGCTCGCAGTGATCACATTGGTGTATTGGACGATGCGTTCTGGATTTGCGGTGGGGATCGAGTTTGCGACCGCGTTGTTGATTGTGACTTGTCCGTGTGCGCTCGGGCTTGCGACGCCGATGGCGATGTCGATCGCGATGGGACGAGCAGCCAAGGCGGGGATTCTTGTCAAGTCTGCATCGGCAATTGAATCGATGTCTAAGCCGGGCTTGATGATTCTCGATAAGACAGGAACCATTACGCAGAGCAAGACGAGCATCGTCAAGTCGGACTGCAATGCCGAACTCTTGGCGATGGCTGGTGCGGTCGAAGCACACTCGAATCATCCGATCGCAAGGGCGATCGCCGATGGGGCACAGAGCGAAACGCCGTTGGTCGCAACGGAGATCAATCAAACGGTTGGGGCAGGTATTTCGGGCGTGGTCAACAATCAGATGATCACCATCGGCTCGCCAGCTTTTATCAACTCGATCATGCCTCTCGATTCAAAGGCTCAATCATCAATTGACTCAATGGTCGATCAGAGTCTGACGCCGGTAGTGATTTATTCAGAAACACTTGGTATGGGTGTTGTTGGTATTGGTGATCCGATCCGAGATGATGCTGCTCATGCGATCGATTCATTGCAACGGCTTCAATGGGAACTGAGCCTATGCTCGGGCGATCATCCACAGATTGTTGCAGCGGTCGCCAAAGAAGTCGGCATCGAGAATGCGATGGGGTCGGTCTCTCCAGAAGCCAAAGCGGATCAGGTGCGTGCATTACGCGATGCAAATGACCTACGGGTGGTGATGGTGGGCGATGGGGTGAACGACGCGGCTGCGTTGGCATGTGCCGATGTCGGGATCGCGGTGCATGGCGGGGCGGAGGCCTCGCTCGAAGCAGCTGATATTTATCTCACCACTCAGGGTGTTGGGCCTTTGGTTTCGCTTGTTTCGCTTAGTGCCCATACGATGCGTACAATCCATATGAGCCTGTTTTTCTCGGTGTGCTATAATGCTATCGCGGCGGCGTTAGCGATGACCGGAACGATTAATGCGTTGATCGCTGCGATCATCATGCCGATTAGTTCGCTCACTGTTGTGGCGATGAGTACGCGAAAATGGAAGGAGCCGAGGTAGTATGTCTGTACTTTTTATTATGATTCCTGCAGCTCTTGTATTGGCAGGGATTGGTATTGTCGCCTTTGTTCTGGCTGTAAAGAGCGGCCAGTTTGACGATCTCGACACGCCGGCACTCCGGGCAGTGTTTGATGACGATGACACAATGCCCATGCAAACAAAGAATGAAAATTCAGAACAGGATTCAAACACAGATGCTTAAACCAGACAAGCAATTTATACGATTCGCAGCCGTGAGCTTTGGATGCGGAGCTGCAATGCTCGTGAGCTGTGAAAAATCATCTTCGACTCCACAATCGCAAGAGGTTTCGTGGGTGTCTACGAGTGTTGATCAACTCGACGAAAAGGCTACTGCTCAACTCGCTCTCGCATTGCAGGCACGCAATGAGATGGAATCGGTATTAAAATCGAGCCTGCTCGCGTCGATCAAAGCCGACGGCCCGCAAGGTGCGGTTGGGGTATGTTCAGTCATTGCGCCGAAGATCGCTCTCGAACTGAACGAGAAGCACGGGCTTACGATCGGACGAACATCGTTCAAACTTCGCAACGAAACAAACACGCCTCCGGCTTGGATGGACTGGATTGTTGAAACAAAGCTTACAGATTCGGTCTATTTTATCAACACAGATGGCACTCTCGCAGCGACTTATCCGATCAATATCGCGCCGCCTTGCATGCTTTGTCATGGCGATGAGAACACGATCACGGCGGATGTTCGCTCATCAATCGCAGAAAACTATCCTGATGATCAGGCAACCGGATTCGCACTGGGCGATCTGCGAGGCTGGTTCTGGGTCGAGGTGCCGCCACAATAGTGGTCATCGTCAAGTTGTAGCATGCGTGATATGTGATCGGGTGCTTGTTTATCGTCAACGCAATCTCAATAATCTACTATGGCACCAGCAGTCGAAATTGATCATGTCTCATACACCTACCCGGCTTCGGGGTTTGACGCATCTCCTTTGCTTGCAATTGATGATGTGCACTTCACCATCGACGAACATACCAAGCTCGGAGTCCTGGGGCCCAACGGCGGCGGGAAATCTACACTCATCAAACTGATCCTCGGCATGATCAAACCGACATCAGGGACCATTCGTGTCTTTGGGCGTTCGCCAATCGAAGCACGCGAGCAAGGTTTGATTGGATATCTTCCGCAGCGCATTGAGGCCGACCGAGATTGGCCGATCAGCGTCGAACAGGTCGTGGCGCTCGGGCGTGCATGCCGAATCAAGCCTTGGAAGAAGCTTACAGTTGATGACCGCCAAGCAATCAGTAGGGCGATCGAGTTGGTGGATCTTACAGATCTTGCTCATCGCCCAATCGGTGCGCTTTCGGGCGGGCAGCTCCAACGCGTCATGATCGCACGCGCGATCGCAGGAAATCCAAAGCTTTTGGTACTCGACGAGCCGACAGTGGGGGTTGATATCGCAGGGCAACAACGCTTTCGTGAACTCATTGAGACATTGCACAAGGAACTCGATTTAACGGTTGTTGTTGTATCGCATGACATGCGTGCGATCGCAGCGGTCGCCGATCAGGTCGCGTGCTTATCGCGGACGCTCCATTTTCATGATACGGCTCAAGGGCTTACCCCAGCGGTGCTCGCACAGGTCTTCGCGCATGATGTGGTTGGTGTCTTTGGTGATATTCATATCGATGCACACCTAGCGGATGATTGCGATGATCCCTCGCACACCCATCAACACCAGCACGATTGTGGCTGTGGCGATCAAGGGGCGAATCATGAATGAACTCGCACCAATCATTATCGCAGCACTCGCAATTGCCCTGATGGGCGGAGCGTTGAGTGTCTTTGTTGTGCTCAAAAGGCTTGCGTTTATTGGGCAAGGGATATCGCACGCTGCATTCGGAGGCGTCGGGATCGCCCTGGTTTTGGGTGTTCATGGCGCGACGACAATGGGCGCGATTGGACAACTCGCGATCGTTGTGGCGTTTAGTATTCTCGCAGCCCTTTGGATCGCAGCCYTCACGCGAGCGCACCATGGGCGAGCAGATACCGCGATTGGCGTCGTGTTGTCGGCTTCGATGGCCCTTGGGTTTGTGTTGTTTACCTTTGCAGAATCTGGGCATGGGCACGACGAACACGGGCATGCTGCTGCCGAGCATCAAGACGAACATCATCTGATTGAAGAAATATTGTTCGGCAATATTCTCAATACAGATTGGCCAAAGGCATCGCTGGCGATTGCTGTGGTCATTGCGATTCTCGCGGTGGTTTGGTATATTCGCCGACAGCTCATTTTCTGGGCGTTCGATGAGCCCGTGGTCGATGCCTATGGACTTAACTCCAAACGCATCACCAATACATTCTTAATCATTCTTGCCGTCGCGATTGTGATGGCGATGCAGATCGCGGGCGTGGTWTTAGCCGCCGCGATGCTTGTTCTTCCCGGTGCTGGGGCATTGAATCTGAGCAGTAAGCTTCGATCGGTGTTTGTGTACTCGGTCTTGATCGCTGTAGGCGGCGCATCCATCGGGATGCTCATCGGATTCCAGGCAGGCTATCCGATTGGCCCAACAATAGTTCTCACCCAAAGCGTGATGTATCTCATCTCGCATATCGCAAAAATCGCAGCTACGCGTCGACTCGCGTGAGCAAGCGTTCAAGGAAATATTATGAAGGCAGAAACCATCCTCGCAGAGTTCAACACTATTCGCAAAGACCTCGATGAAGACAAGTCCGACATCGAATGGCTGACCCTCCACCATGCGTTCTGCTTCATCTCCTACAAAATGGGCGAGTTTCAAGCGTACCTTGATGATCAAAAAGAACGAGGCGAGTTCGACGAGTTCGAAGGCTAATCGGTTGCTCAATCGTCATCGGGCATGTGAATCAGTGTTCGGATTGTCCGGGCCTCATCGTCGCGATGATGATATTCAAGTTCTTTGACCAGCCGCCAGTGGATCTTGTAATAGTTTGATTGCTTGGCAAACTGTGTCGCCATCTTCTCTGGGCGATTCACTTGCGTCGCGGTGCGTTGGAGCAAATCAAGATACGCATCGCGTTTGTCATTCTTGCTCAACAGCTTGCCCATCGCACTGATCGCTCGATCACTCATCGGCCCATCATTAAGAAACTTGTCAATCACATCTTGATACGCCGTCCACGCCATGTCGGGCTTGTCATGCTCTTCCCAAAGCCGACCTTGCTCAAAGCGAACCGCAGCAGCCAGATCTGGTCGTGTTCCAAACTGAGCAAACGCCCACTCCCACATCGCGTGCTGTTTCTTTGGCTTCTCAATCGTTGAGATCAGATCGACAAGGAAGTCGAATGAGAAATCCTGATGAGCATCGCCTGCGAGTCTCATCACCGCTTTGGCCCACACATCAAGCTCGGCTTGCTTCATATCGCCAGCCGATGCGATCTCCGTGACCGCATCCCAAGACTTGGGAACGCCAGCGCACTTGCCGAGTGTTGTTTTGAGGAATGCAAGCCGATCGGAAGTCGAGTTAGATCTCGGTTTGCGAAGATTCCCCTTTGAATCAAGGTCCATCGACTTGGGCGGGTCCCAACTATTCGCATTCATACGCGACACAACTCGAGCAGCTGCCATCGATTGAAGGACAAGTTYCTTTCTTGAATTGGCGGTGGTTCCAAGAATTCCGATTCGCCCATCACTCACACGATTGCCCGTTTGCGGATCACTGAGATTTCCGCGGAGTTTTTGATACTCCGGGTATCGCCCTGCATCAAAGTTCCATTGAGCCTTGTTGCCTTTGGCTTCAAGGTAGCCAACCCAGGCGTGCGAAACATCCGCACCCTTTGCTCGGACATATCCAGATGGAATCCCGCAGGCCTTGGCAACGCTCATCGCGAAGTAGGCTTGGTCTGCGCACACGCCGCCATATTTTTTAATCTGAGTAAGCGAGTAGTTCCCAGCTTGTGTGACTCTCTTTGGTGTTCCGGTTCGGTAATGGGCAGAGTCATATTCGATCTCAAAGAACCGCCGACCAATATCAGGGTTTCGGCCATAGGTATCGTGTGCCCACTGGAGCTGCTCAATCGACTCAGATACATCAACAACATACACCAAATCAATCGCAGGCAACTGATGAGGGGCGAAGGTCATGGTGCCAGCGTTGAACATATAGAAATCAAAGAGTTCGAGCGGGTCTGGGCCTGTCGGTCGGTTCTCATTCACGCGTGTCGAATAGCGTGTGCCTTCAGGGAGATCATGCACCACGCAAATCGCAGCCGCCAACTCAGGATAGAGTTCGACCTCGAAGTTGCGATAGGTCATGAACGCGATCGCAAGTCGAATGACCTCCGCTGCGTCATCCTTCTCATCGACCAAAAGCCCAAGCTCGATCATGAACATCGGCGAGCGTACAAAGTGCCATGCAGCATCGATGATTGCGTCTGACTTGGCAGCGTTGAATAACTCAAGTAGTCCGATCATCGCTTCCGTTTTGACCACTGCATCAAGCTGGCGAATGCCCGCGCGGGCCGAGACATAATCGGCGAGAAGATACCCGAGTTCGAGGGCCTCGTCGAGATCCTTCTGGTAATGGACCGATGCCAAGATCTTGTCCGCTTGCTTGGTGACATCCTTCGTGAACTGGTTGCCCCGGCTGCGAGATTGAGCATGAGCAATCTGAGGCAGCAACCCAAGCAAGATCAAAGCGCATGCGATGATGAGCCTGCGAGACAGCGACGGCAGAGTTGTGTGATTGATAACAAGCATGGATGTTCCTCATTCGGTAAAAGAACATCATAGTGCTTTTGTGAAATGAACACAACTCAATGTCTCACGCCAATCGGTGCATGTGGGCGCATGAAAAATCGGCCCCGGAAAATCCGAGGCCGATTCAAAGTTTTAAACTCGTTTTAACCCGGAGATCAAATCCCGAGAATGCCACCAAGAATATCGCCGTAAGCAACGATCAAACCTGCGAACACAACCGAAACGATCGAGATCAGTTTGATCAGGATGTTCAGTGCTGGGCCTGAGGTATCCTTGAACGGATCACCAACGGTGTCACCAACGATGGTGGCCTTGTGATCGTCTGAGCCCTTGCCGTAAACAATCAAATCGCCATTGCCAGCCGCGATGGCTTCCTTCGAACGATCCATGATGGTTGGGCGAACATTCTCAGGCACCTTGGATGCCTTGCCTGTGCCATCGATCATGTCTTGTGCGGTGATCGCACCATATGACTCAAGCAACTTCTTAGCATTGTCCCAAGCACCACCAGCGTTGGACATGAAGACCGCGAGCGCGAAGCCCGAGGTCAAGCCGCCAACAAGCATACCCATCACGCCAGCGACCGAAAGGGTCAGGCCAACAGCAATAGGAATCGAGATCGCCAAGAGTGATGGAATAACCATTTCCTTCTGAGCACTGGTGGTCGAGATCGACACACACTCGGCGTAGTCAGGATAATGATGCCCTTCAAAGTCAACGCCCTTCATAGGCCAGTTGTTTGGATCGGCAACATCTTCTTCGCTCATGCCATCGGCACGCAAAGCCTTACGAATAAGACCAAACTGACGACGGCATTCGCCCATCATCACATACGCAGCACGCCCGACAGCGTTCATGGTCAACGCACAGAAGAGGAATGCGAGAAGCACACCGATGAAAATACCACCGAGGAGTTTCGGGTTGGCAAGCGTCACATCGTAGAATGTGAGGACATTGCTGATCGAGCCCTTCTTGGACGAAGCGAGTGTTGCAGTCCAAGCAATACCATCTTCATCTGTACCAGCAACGGTAAAGACGGTGCCGTCTTGCGAAGTGGTGATTGGCAAGACGGTGCCCTTCTTAGGGTTTGGCTTGCCGATCTTCATTGAGTCAGCGATCATCATGCCGCCGTCGACAACAGTTGTCTCTACAAGCTCATTTGTTTCTTCGTCAAGAACCTGGACAGTGCTAGGAACGGCGTACTTGCCGTAGCCTTGATAAACAGCAAAGTCGCCATTCATGCCTTCAGGAACAACGAACGAGCTGCCGTCGCCATAGAAAGCTTCTGCCTGCGTACCGATCTGAACCTGTACGATCTGGATGTATGCTGCGAAGAGTGCCATTGCAGTCAACGCTGCCGAACCAATCGCAAAGCCCTTGCCCGTAGCAGCAGTCGTGTTGCCCAATGAATCGAGCATGTCGGTGCGTTCACGCACAATCGGAGGCTGCCCAGTCATCTCAGCATTACCACCGGCGTTGTCCGCGATYGGRCCATAYGCATCRGTYGCGAGTGTRATRCCCARWGTCGAGAGCATACCAACCGCTGCGATRCCYACGCCGTAGAGACCCATGAGGAAKSWGTCGCCGCCGCCAGCGAAYGAGAACGCCGCGATGATYGCMACAACAACAACRAGCAATGATGCCCATGTGGAYTTCATGCCTTCTGCGATACCAGCGATGATGACKGTTGCMGGRCCAGTAAGTGCCTGCTCAGCRATSCGCTTGGTYGGYGSATGCTCRTACGAGGTGTARTACTCGGTHGCGTGYGCGATCACMARRCCCGAGASCAAACCCGARCAGATCGACAAGCCAAGACGCCACCATGAAGGAAGYCCAGCGATATCGCCGGTGTCCTTGAAGATGAACCAGAGSAGTGCGAATGCACCAACRACGATCAAYSCMGAAGCGACATACACRCCCTTRTGCAAGCCCTTGAGAAGCTGCGAGAAGGTCGCGTTCTCTTTGGCYTTSACCGCGAAGACACCGATGATCGAGCAGAAGATGCCCAGACCAGCGAGTGCCATCGGTGCGACYGCGAGCTTGAGCCCGAGTGCWGCRGCCGCATCGCCRTTGGCAAGTGTCATCGCAGCGGCGGCACCAAGTGCCATCGTTGCVARGATCGASCCRTAGTAYGATTCRTAAAGGTCAGCACCCATMCCCGCAACATCACCGACATTGTCRCCGACATTGTCWGCGATGGTCGCTGGGTTACGAGCGTCGTCTTCTGGAATACCAGCTTCAATCTTGCCCACAAGGTCAGCACCAACATCGGCTGCCTTGGTGTAGATCCCGCCACCAACACGAGCGAACAACGCTTGCGTCGAAGCACCCATCCCGAAGGTGAGCATGATGGTGGTGATTTCGGTGATCCCGCTACCGATTTCAAGGTAGTTGAGGATAAAGAACCAGACCGAGACATCGATGATCGCAAAGCCCACAACATTCAAGCCCATGACCGCACCCGAACGGAATGCAACGGTCAAGCCTTCGTTGAGTGAGCTTGCAACCGCGTGGGTTGTACGAGCTGATGCGTTGGTCGCCATCTTCATCCCGAACCAGCCACACAAGCCTGAGAACAGACCCGCGATCGGCACGCCGATGAGTGCGAGTGGTGACTGAAGACCCAGTGCAGCCATGATCGCCAAGAAAGCGATGAGCAGGACGAATACGCCCGCAACCACTTTGTACTGACGAGTGAGGTACGCCATAGCGCCATCACGAACCGCTTGCGCGATTTCGATCATGTCCTCTGAGCCTTCGGATTTGCTCATGACTGATTTTTGGAAAACCTTGGCCATGATGAGGGCAAGGACGCCCCCGACTGGTGCCAGGTAATACGCCGGTGTCACATCGGACATCGCTGCCAGTGTTGGCATGAGTTGCATACTCATTGTGTTCAACCTTCTGTTTGTACAGTTGTGTGTGCAGTGGTTCGATCAGCTGCAATACATTGCAGCTTCGCATTCTCTATAAAACCAGTCGCTTGCACACTTTGCACTGTGCGATGTGAAGCGACACGGATACCGATCTCAACGAAAACGCTGACTCGATAATGTGAACGAAACAACCCGATAAGGGGTGCCAAGTATAGATCGACTAATTGGGTAGAATCCGTTGAAACAATGAGGAAAGGGCTTTCTAAAACAGGTGTTTCGTATCCTGCCTTGGCGCATAAAAAACCTCCGTAAACTACGGAGGTCAGAAAACTTTATAGAGCTGATCGTGAGATCAAACGCTGAAGAGCGGTCGGCGTATCAATCGCGACGCGGAGCAGCTTTGCGAGCAGCACGGTTCTTGCGTTCCGAAGGCTTCTCATAGTACTCTTTGCGCTTGATGTCCTTGGTTAACCCTTCCTTCTCGCAGAGCTTCTTAAAGCGGCGCATCATCTGTTCTGCGCTTTCGTTTCCACGAGATTTGATCCGGATTGCCATGTGAACTCCTCAGTTCGTTATCAGTAAGGACATGTTGCTCTACCAACACCAGTGCGTTGGGTCTCTATCCAAGGCGCGAATCGTTGCAAGGTCAAGTCAGAGAACCAATTGTGTGCAACGATATCCATTCTCTGTCGATTCTCATCCTCTTATCGTGCCAGACTCCTCAATTGACCGATAAAAACGCCCATGAGACGCTTCAATCATACCATCGCCATCATTCTCCTCACCCTCTTCGCTGCCCCCATCTTGACCGGGTGCCAATCTTTGCCCGCTCTGCGCGAATCGCGGGCTTGGCACGGGCAGACTCCTGTCTATGCGACCTACCGATTCGGGCTTTTGCATACTGAACTCCCTCCTGGGCAATCGATCGAAGTCGTGATGGCGACCGCTCGGGCGGTGTTGTATCGTCAGGGGCACACGATTGAAGAGGCTCAGGTCTCGCCTCAAGGCGGTCGACTCGTTGCGCTTGCATCACGAAACCTCCCATACGACAAAATCAAGATCACGACCTCCTTCGAAGGCGGCGGCATCCTCATGACCATCAACATCGACCCGGCAGAAGAAAACCGATCACGCGTCGTCCTCGAATCTATCCTCGCAGCACTTGGCATCTAATCTTTGATTCTCTTTCGGGTGCCCTGACTCGACGCGGGTGCCATGGCTTGACCGTCCCCGGCAAGCCATGTCTTCATACCACACATCCATCAATAAAAAAAGCCCCAAGCAAACGCATGGGGCTTTATTGTTTTTAAGTTCTCTTACCGTTCGTTCATCGGCGTGTACGGCGCGTTGTGCGGGCCAACATAATCAGTTGTTGGACGGAACAAGCGGTTGTCTTCGAGCTGCTCGATCACATGGCCCGCCCACCCTGCGATGCGTGCGAGCACGAACATTGGCGTGAAGAGATCAAGCTTGAGTCCGATGCAGTGGTAGGTGGTTGCCGAGTAGAAGTCGACATTTGGATAGATGCCCTTGGCTGCGTATTCGCGCTCCATGACCTGCTCGATGGCATGTGACTTGTCATAAAACTCGATGTTGCCGGTGTCCTCTGCCRACTGCTTGGCAAGGGTCATCAGCTCGCTTGCACGAGGGTCCTTGGACTTGTATACACGGTGACCAAAGCCCATAATGCGTTCTTTGTTCTTGATCATGTTCATSACATRMKCYTCSGCKGYRTCMACCGATKSGATYKKGTTGAGCATCTTCATCACGCCCTCGTTGGCACCGCCATGAAGCGGGCCACGGAGTGAACCGACCGCAGCGGTAATCGCTGAGTATACATCAGAGAGTGTCGAGATCACTACGCGAGCAGCGAAGGTCGAGTTGTTCAAGCCATGATCAGCATGGGTGATCATGCAGATATCGAAGGCACGGGTCATCGCTTCGGTTGGCTTCTCGCCGTTGAGCATGTAGAGGAAGTTGGCTGCGAAGCTCAATGATGGATCGCCCATGACGATATCAAGATCGCGACGATGGCGATCGAACGCAGCGACGATCGCAGGCGTGACCGCCAAGATTCGCAATGACTTCTCGCGGGCAGCCTCGACCGAGTTTGCGTTCGGATCTGTGTCATACATCGCGAGCATCGAGATCATCGAACGGATGACATGCATCGGCTCAGCGTTCTTCGGGCACGACTTGATCTGGGTGATCATCTCGTCGCAGAGCGTGTAGTGGCTCCGAAGGTCTTTGGTGAATGCTTCGAGTTCGCTTGCGGTTGGCAGACGCTTGTTCCAGAGCAGATAGACTGTTTCTTCGAATGAACTCTGTGATGCCAGATCGCCGATGGCGATTCCGACATACTCAAGAATCCCCTCAGTACCATTAATGAATGACATCTCGGTCTGAGCAGCGATGACGCCTTCGAGTCCYTTAGAGAATGTTTTTTCAGCAGTACTCATGGTTCAGTCCTTACTATGCCTGTTTTTAGGCAAATATGTGGTCGTAAAAGCGGTTGTTGTCCAAAGTCAAAATCGAAAATGGCCTCAAAAGAGGGGACGAGATTATAGGCATCATCCTCTTCTTGGGCGATATGTCCAGCGATCTTGGGTACGATCAGCCCGTGCTTATTCCACTCGGTACAGATCGCCCCAATAAACGCTCCACCCTCGTCACCCCGGTTCTCATTGGGATCAATCTGGGCGTATTTGTCATGATGGCGATTCTCGTCAACTCAAATCCAGATTTGGCCAATCGAATCAACTTCTTCGGTGCCATTTCGAGATATAACTTTCATTTCTATCAACCCGTCACTTCAGCATTCCTTCATGCAGGGTATATGCATATCTTCGGCAATATGCTCTTCCTACTTGCCTTTGGGCCTGCGGTTGAAGATCGATTGGGCAGAATTGGTTTCACCCTGTTTTATCTCGCAGGTGGTGCTGTCTCTGGGCTTGCTCATATCGCTCTCGATTTCCACCCCGCAATCGGGGCGTCGGGTGCCATTGCAGCCGTCTCAGGTGCGTTTTTGATCCTCTTCCCAAACTCCCGAATCAAATGCTTCGTGATCTTCTTCATCATCGGCATCTTTATGATCCCCGCGTGGTGGCTCATCGGGCTCTTTATTGTCCTTGATCTGGGGGCCCAGTTTATCAACCCAGACAACGGCATCGCCAATCTCGCTCACCTAGGGGGCTATGGCTTCGGCATCATCATCGCCTTCACGCTGCTCGTAACCAAGATCCTGCCCAAAGAACAGTACGACATGTTCTCGATCGCCAAGCACAGAAAACGCAAGGCCGATTTTCGAGTTGCTCACGAGATGCACAAACTCGCGGGTGTGTATCAAGCCGACCAGAAGCTTGATCCTGTTTCTGCGGAGATCGCTGAGCATCGTGCCCAAATCGGCGTGCTGATCTCAGAGAATCAGATGAGCGAAGCCGCGGAGCATTACCTGGCGATGCTCGCTCAGTTCCCGACTCGGGCCAAAGCCCTGACGATGCACCGCGATGCTCAATACCAAATAGCGAACCATCTGTATCAATCTGACCAACGCCAAGACGCAGCCGACGCATTTACGCGCCTGCTCGAAGCGTATCCGATGGATTCCGAACGCAATATCATCACGATTCTGCTCGCCCGTATCCAAGCGCACGATCTTGCTGATCCGATCGGAGCGATCGAGCTTCTCGAAGACCTGGCATCAAAGATTCACGACTCAGAAACCAAAGCACTCATCGAAAAAGAACTCCACACCATCCGTTCGCTCACAAGCGACGACACGAAAGAATCAATATCATGACCACACATACACGCACCCGAATCAAAGTCTGCGGCATCACCTCACTCCAAGACGCCAATGCTGCTATCGACGCCGGCGCCGATGCCATCGGGTTTGTCTTTGTCAAAGACACCCCACGCTATATCGAGCCAGAAAAAGCCGCCATCATTATGTATTCGCTTCCGCCTTTCGTCGGAGCAGTAGGCGTTGTTCAAGATCTTGATGTCGATCAGTTCGTCGCACTCGAATACGCATGCCCCGCACAAATCATGCAGCTCCACGGCAAAGAGCCAATCGATGTCGTCTGCTCCTGCGGGCCGGGCGTCATCAAAGCATTCAAATACGAAGACGCCACCATCAACTCCCAGCTCACCCGCTGGGCCAAGGTTGAAGAGGTCGATGCGATTTTGATTGATGGCTCGGCTGGCGGCACCGGCGAATCCTTCGACTGGAACGCACTCGCACCACACATCAAAGACTACCCAAAGAACATCATCATCGCCGGCGGCTTAGATGCAAGTAATGTCGGCGAAGTCATCAAGACCCTCCGCCCATATGCGGTTGATGTTTCAACTGGCGTAGAAGATGCCCCGGGTATCAAGAACCCAGCCAAAATCGCCGAGTTCTGTGCCGCAGTTCGAGCAGCCGACGCATCGTGAGTTTGGGCATGTAATATTCTATTTAATCACAGCTTTGCCTCAAAAACTGTTTGATAAATAGGCTGTATGATGTACAGTGTGTGTCTGGTTCTGCACGAGGAGTTGAATATGCGATTAAGTATTGTCATTATGGCCATGTTGGCGTTTGTGGCCGGACAATCCGTTGCCGATGGGGTGCCTTGCGTCGCAGAGGACTATTTGAGCTTGACCGATCTGCCATCAGCAGCTCMAGATATTCAGTTTGTGGGCGATCTTGCCTATATTGCCAGCGGCTCATCTGGATTGCAGATCATGGATGTTGCAGATCCGACCGAACCCATTTTATTGGGCGTATTCGATACTGTTGAATATGCCTACAGCCTCCAAGTGGTAGGCAGCATCGCGTATGTTGTCGATGGCAGTGACAGCGGGATGTACCTCATCGATGTGTCCGACCCAATGCTTCCAGTTTCCGTAGGGTTTTACCCAACGACCGGTTCAGCCAGAGGCGTATTCGTTCTCGACAGCATGGCCTACATCGCCGATTATTTTTCAGGGATGCACATTGTCGATGTGAGCAACCCTGCAACACCAATACACTTGGGGACATACGAAACCTTTGATCGTGCATACAACATCCATGTCGACAATGGAATCGCGTATATCGCTGATGGGGGTGGGGGCGTGTTGGTTGTCGATGTAGTCGATCCTGCGACGCCGATGTTGATTGGGTCATATGACACATCTCGATCCGCACGCGATATTTTCATCCGAGACGACATTGCCTATGTCGCGATCWACTCCGATGGGCTTCTGATTCTTGATGTGACTACGCCAGCATCGCCAGCATTGCTCGGCGGATTAGACACCGACGAAGTCGTCAACGCCATCGCCATCGAGGGTACGAATGCCTACAGCGTCGGATTCGGGGCGACGAGTGTGCTCCAAGTTATTGATATTCAGGATGCCGCATCGCCAACGCTGATCGGGCACTATTCAATGCCAAACGCAGGTTTAGGGGTAGATGTTTCTGGGACGCTTGTAGGAGCAGCCGTATTTGGAGCAGGTGTTCAACTGATGGATCTTGCCACGCCTACATTGCCTCCGGTCATTGCAAAGCTCGATACAACCCAAGCGTTGGATATCGAAGTGGTTGGTTCGATCGCGTATGTTGCCGATGGATCGGCGGGGTTTAAAGTCGTCGATATCAGCGATCCATCAAACCCGGTTCTGCTCGATTCAACAAGTACCAATGACGATGCTCGCGGTTTGAGCATTGTCGGCGACTTTGCCTATATCGCAGCTCGCACTGCGGGGCTCTATGTCGTGCATATTGGGGATCCAACCAATGTGTTGGCGTTGCCTCAGGTGATTACTCCCGGCATCACTTATGACCTGTTCATCAAGGATGGAATCGCTTATATTGCAGATGGGTTCCATCTGACCACTATGGATGTGAGCGTCCCATTTGCGCCAACATTGATCGCCACTTATGCCATCCCATTCCGACCTGGAATGTTCTTCGGCGTTTATGTTGAAGACTCGATCGCGTACTGTTCTGTGGGGGGGGAGGGGTTGGTGATCATTGATGTGAGCGATCCTGCCAATCCGTTCGTGATCAGCAGCTATGACACGCCCAATGTCGCACGCCAGACGGTGGTGGTTGATCAAGTTGCCTATGTCGCCGATCTTAATGGTGGGCTTCAGATAGTGGATGTGAGTGATCTCAATAACTTGACTCTCATCAGCGAGTTCCCAACATCGGATAGCGTCGAAGGCGTGCAGGTTGTTGGCGACTTCGCGTATCTCGCATTGAGTCTCGATGGCATACAGATCGTCGATATCTCTGATCCAGCGAATCCCGTCGATGCTGGGCGATACAACACAGCAGGCAACGCTCGCCGGGTCGATGTGGTCGATGATGTTGCCTATCTTGCAGACACCAGTAACGGCCTGCTCGTCATCGATGTCAGCGACTGCTCAACATGCCAAGCCGACATGGACAACGATGGCTTGCTCAACTTCTTCGATATCTCGCTGTTCCTACAACTCTTCACAGCCAACGACTTAGCAAGTGATTTTACCAATGATGGCTTGCTGAACTTCTTTGATATCAGCCTGTTTTTGCAAGAGTACGCCCAAGGCTGCCCATAAACCTCAGTAGCCTTGAACCCATTCGATCGACTACTCAAGCTCGACGCATACCGCGCTGATGGCTCGTTCGCGAACGCCTTCAAAGCCGAGCCCGTCCATGAAATCCCACGACATCGTGCGGATCTCGGCGACGCTACTGCCCTTATCAAGCTCGGCCTGAACATGTTCGATCAACTGGGTGATGTAATCGAGCTGGTTCTGCACGGCTTGCGTGGTGCCGACTTGGCCGTGACCGGGAACAACGATGGTGTCTTTGTCACAGAGTTCGAGGATCTTGTTGAGCGATTTGATCCATCCGAACGCGGTGACTCGTGCGGTCTGATCAAAGAACGGATGCAGACCTGCGAAGACGAGATCGCCGGTGTGAATGATATTGTGTTCGGGGAAGTGGACGACGAGATCATTGTCGGTGTGCCCTCTACCAAAGTGGTGCATGTCGATCTTGGTCGAGCCGACGGTGATGGACATGCCTTCGTTGGGCACCCGGTTCTTTGGTGCGACATCTGCGCGGGTCCAAGAATCTGAAGCATCAGCAGCTTCTATGGCGAGTTTGAGCTGAACTTTCGATCCCTTGGTGCGGTTGATCTGGGCAGGTCCAGACTTCGCGCTTTGCTTGTAGGTATCAAGGCTGGTCTTGATTCGTTTGACAGCAGTCTTATGCGCGTATGAAGTTGCGTGAGGGACGATCAATGCGTTGCCTCCGGTGTGATCGCCGTGGTGGTGGGTGTTGATCAGGGTCAGATCGAGCTTGTCTGGCGAGCCTGCGAATGTCGCTGCGTCAGCGAGCAATGCGCCGCCCAGATGTGCAAACTTGGTGTCGATGAGCAGCGTTTGGTTGTCTGAAGTCATGATCAGRCAGTTGCCGCCCGAGGATTGATCTGCGGTAACATGGAATCCGGCCTTATTGATCGTGTCCCAAGCAAGGATTGGGTCTGAGTCTTCATTGAACCCAAGTCGAGCCCATGCCGGGGTTGCGAGCATCGCGGTGCCGGCCGCTGCGGACATGAGGGCGAGGAAGTTTCGACGATCGATGGCGGTTTGGGTGGTCATTTGGGCATATTCCTTTATGGCATTGGCCGGGTTCGATGACTCAAGCATACCCGATTGCGGGCAAAGATGCCCGATATCAGTCGGTCAAGGGTGCTATGATGTTGGCCGCGAACGAATGGGTCGCGATATTGAATCAACCCCGAACTCCCACACTTCATTCCCTGGATATCACCATGAAAGCAAATGAAATACGCCCCGGCACCGCACTCGAAATGAACGGCAAGCTTTATATTGTCGTCAAAATCGGGCATGTGAAACCCGGCAAAGGCCCGGCATACATCCAGGCAAAGATGCGAGCCGTCGATGGCGCAGGCATGAAAGAACAACGCTTCTCAGGTTCAGATGTTGTTGAAGGCACCAACCTCGACAAACGCGAGATGGAGTTCCTCTACGATGACGGCGCAGGCGGAGGCACCTTCATGGATATCAAAGACTACGACCAAATCGATCTCAACAAAGATCTGCTCGGCGATACCCTGCTCTACATGGCACCCAACGCGACATGCACCGTGATGTTTCATGGCGACAACCCCGTCGCGGTCGAACTTCCTTCCTCAGTCACATTGACCATCGCTGATACCGCACCAGGCATCAAGGGCGCGACCGCAACCAACCAACTCAAAGAAGCGGTTTGTGATACTGGGCTCAAGACCCGTGTTCCTCCGTTTATTGCCAATGGCGAACAGGTTCGGATCTCAACCGAAGACGGCTCATACATGTCGCGCGTCAAAGAAGACTAAAGCTGGCAATAGGCAGCCGGCGATAGGCAATAGGAACAAATCAATGACCGACTCGAAGCCCAATCTGATTTTGATTGGGCTTCGTGCATCTGGCAAGTCCACACTGGGCAAGGCTTTGGCTGATCAACTCGGGTTGGCGTTTGTCGATTTAGATGATGTTGCGTCGGCGTTGCTCAAAGCGAATGGTGCAGGACAAGCTATTCAAACGCATGGGATCGACGCGTTCCGCGATGCAGAAGCACAGGCATTGCGTTCGGTGCTTGAGCATAAAAAACAGATCATCGCCCTCGGSGGCGGCACGCCCACCGCGCCAGGCTGCGCCGAGATGCTCATAGCAGATCCTTGCACTGTCGTTTATCTGCGTGCATTGCCCGCTACGCTGCGCGATCGGCTTCGCGGAACCGACAACACCAATCGCCCAGCATTAGTGGGGGATGATGTGATCGATGAAGTGCAGATGCTCTTTGACCAACGCGATGAACTCTACAGTTCAATTGCAGATACAGTCATCCAAACAGATGATCTTACCTTTGAAGCAGCGTTGGCTAAGTTGGTTGAAGCGGTCGAAACAGCCAGTTGATCAGTTGATCAAAGAATTTCATACTTCTCAAGCAGCGATCGCATTTGGGCGACGGTATCGCCTTTGTGATCGATCAGTTCGGCGCACCAGCCGAAGGCTTTGGCGCCCTCGATGTTCTCGGGTGAGTCATCGAAGAACAAGACCTGATTGCCCACTGCACCCACTCGGCGTTCGAAGGCTGCGAGTGCTTTTTCGTCGGGCTTGGCGAGCCCGAAGAGGAAGCTGGCGTGCTTGTGTTCGATCAGGTTGGCAGCGGGGAAGTCTTCTTCCATCCGTGCCCAGTGCGACGCATTGGTATTCGAGAACAGAGCGGTCGAGAGATCAGAAAACTCGTTGAGTTCTTCGATCAGATCTTCGATCCCTTCATATTCTTCGATCAGCCAAGCTTCATGCACGGCTGCGATGTCTTCGAGCGTGTGGAAATCTTCCGATTCCTTGGCAAGCGATCGGCAGAATGCCTTGTCGCTCATTTGGCCGGTATGGAACCGCTTGGCGATTGCGTCCTGTTTGGCGAGGCACTTCTTTGAGATCTTGGCATTGGGCGCCTTGATCCCCGCAGCCTTGCAGCCTTCTTGCCAGGTTCGACAGATCTTGAGGATCACCCCGCCCCAATCGAAACAGACGAGTCGTATATCGTGATCGAGTTGGTCCTGCTCAGGCATGGAGGATTATACGCCCGCCGATACACATTTCATCACCTCGTCCATCACCGTTGTTGCAAAAGACCCTCTAGGGAGTTCAAAGGCACATCGGATATACCCGCCATGCTCATCGGTGCCCCCTTCGACCTCTGGATCGATCACCCGCATCCGCATTGGTCGTCGATCGCCTCCGATCATCGAGTAGCCACCCCGTGCTTCGCAGGCTTCGAGAAGTTCGAGGGTCACCCCAACATTTGCCAATGCCTGGGTCTCGGCATCCTCAACTTGACCACTCGCCCGCGCCATTGTGGTGCCCCACATCGGCCCAGAAGGCGAGAGTTCGAAGGACTCGACCCGCCCTTGGAGCGTGGAATCCACCTTTTCGAGTTCTTCTGCGGTGATTTCAAAGCTTGAACGGTTCTTGGTCACAAAGGCAAGGTCGCCAGCGATCAGTTGATCCATCGTGCCCGCTTCGATCCGAGCATTGAGAACATGATTGAAAACCGCCGACTGGAACGAGCTAATAAAGAACCCGGCTGCTGTTGGATCGAATACCCCCAATGCTTTCTCAGCAGGGTGGTCATTGCTCAGGGCGCGAAGCAAGTTTCGCTCAATTTTGAACACCTTAGGCATCAAATCAAACCCGTCGCGGAATCGCCCGTCAACATATGCCTGGCGAGCATCCGCAGAGCCTTTGGGCGCGCCGGGCTTGGGCGAAAGAATCAGATCGATCGCCGCTTGGGCATCGCCCAAAATCATTGCCCGCCCAACAAGATGGTTGTTCATCAAGAACCCGAAGCGTTGTTCGCCAATCCGGTTGGGGGCGCCGTGCTTGGCGAGTAGGTCGAGTGCTGCCTTGGCATGGCGGACTTGGAGCGGGTCTACGCCTCGGACTTTGATCGAGAATCGGTTGCCCGACAGATGTCCGCGTTTGAGCTGGTTGGAGTGCAGATCGACCCACAGCACCGATGCGCGATCGTGCTGGAAGCTTGGGAAATCTTCGGGTGTTTTTCCGGGTGTATGGATCGAGATCACCTGACGCGTGATCGCGTGTTTGTCCTTGAGCCCAGCGTGTCCGATCGCTTTTCGTTTGACCTTAAAGTGTTTCGAGAGTGCGTCGCGGAGTTGGAGCGTGGTCATCTCGCGTTTTTCGACAAAGAGGAAGATGTGTTCGCCTTCGCCATCGGGGTTGTAGAGGGGGATCTCTTCGACGAGGAAATCTTCTGGGCGAGCCTTAAGCTGCCCGCCGATCCCTGGGATGTCGTGTGTGAGATAACGCGGTGCGTCTGCACCGGTCGAAAACGCGTCGGCTGATTCGGTCGTGGTATTCATGATTCAAAGTCCTCTGGCCGACCAAACCCATCCATAGGCGGGAGGGTCGCATGTGCAATAACAGATTCATCAACAAAGATCGGAACATCGCCCGCGATCCCCAATGCGATCGCATCGCTCGGGCGAGCATCGATATCGATCTGCCGCCCGGTGTTATCGGTGAGGTTGAGTAGGGCGTAAAAGGTGCCGTCGATTATTTCAGTGATCGCGATCGAATCAAGCGATGCGCCGAGTTGTTCGATGGTGTTGGCGAGCAGGTCATGGGTCATCGGGCGTCCGATTTCGACGCCTGAGAGCCGACGATCGATCGCGATCGCTTCGGCGATCCCGATCAGAATCGGGAACGATCGTGCGTGTGCAGCATCGACCCCGACCTCGCGCAGCTCGATAAGCTGGGCGGGGTTGAGTTCACGGATCAGAATTCGAGCCAGTTCCATTTGAATGCGCATCGTGGGAGCCTTTGTGTAGATGCGCAATTGAAGGTCGGTCAGGCCAAGAAAGCGAGCAGCGATAAAGACTTTGTCATGCTGAATTACACAGAATCATGCAATACAAGGCAGCCCTTGGCGGGGTTTATGGGCATCCAGCATTGAAACTGCTCAAGAAGGCGGAGATATCGATGAAGTTGAAGAAGCCATCGCCGGTGAAGTCTGCGATGGGGTCTTGGGCGAGATAGGCGTTGAGGAATGCGGAGATATCGAAGAAGTTGAGGATGCCGTCGTCGTTGAGATCTGGAAAACAGGGCGGGGTATTGATATTGAATCGATACGCCGAGCCTGATCCGATCGCATTGGCATCGTCTCGGCTTGCGCCAACCACGATGAATCCGCTTTCTGTTGCAATCGAGCCTCCGAACGCGTCGGCTTGGGCAGGTTCATAAGGCAAGAGCATCCAGAGTTGTTCGCCGGTCGCGATATCAAAGACATACGCCTTATTAGGTCCGGTGCTGATCGTGTCGGTGAAGTTTGTTGCGCCGACCGCGACGATCGGTGTGCCTTTGAAGGTGCCAAGGTCGACTGATGTACCGAAGTGATCACTCGGCGCACCCTTGTCTGGGAAGAGTTTGAGAATCTGTGTTCCTGTTGCAGCATCGAAGAGATACACCGCTCCGGCTTCTACGCCGTTGGTTTGGTCTCCGGGCGCACCGATCGCCACGATCCCGTTTTCAATATCGATCGATGACCCGAACTGCGAGCTCATCGTGGGGGAGTCTGGGTGGAGCGTGGCGAACTGCTCGCCGGTGATTGCGTCAAAGAGATACGCCTTGCCAATGTGCGAGTGTGTCATGAGTGCGCCCACAGCTATGGTCTGGGCATCGGTTGCAACGGTGTGTCCAAAGAAATCAAAGGCGGTGCCATCATCGGGAAGCAACTTTGCGGTTTGTAAACCCGTATCACGATCAAAGAGATATACCGAGCCAGAGACCAATCCATTGTCTGCATCGCCGGGCGAGCCGACCGCGACGAGTTGGTTGCTTAGAGAGATGCTGATGCCGAACAAGTCATTGCTCGCGCCATCAGCAGGAAGAAGCTTGAAGAGCTGTGACCCCAAAGTAGAATCGAAAAGATACGCAGCCCCAGAGCTTTCTCCGTTGTCATCGTCATTCGGTGCGCCGACTGCAACGGTATCGCCATCAATACTGACTGATACTCCGAAATGATCGCCGGGTTCTGCGTCGTTGGCGAGGAGTTTTACGATTGGAATGAAGGATGAGACAGAGAAAACATAGGCTGCGCCTGCGCTGATTCCATTTTCATCGCTGTCGGCTGCCCCGATCGCCACTCGTCCGTTACTGATCGAAACATCGGTTGCAAAGTGATCTTGGAATGATCCATCAGCAGGGAGAAACTTGGTAACTTGCGAAGGGGTTGCCATATCGATGGTGTACGCCGCGCCAAAGTTAAATCCATTGTCGTCATCGCCAACAGCACCGGTTGCGATGAATCCGTTATCGATGGACAGGGAGCGTCCGATCGAATCGCCGCTCATGGCATCGGGAACAAAGAGTTTGTTGATTTGCAAACCCGTCTTGGCATCGAATAGGTAAACAGAGCCCGAGTCGAGCCCGTTGTTTGTCCCGCGATTGGCCCCGATCGCAATCACGCCATCATTGATTGCAGAAGAGATGCCAAAGCCTCGCCCCAAAATGCTCTCGCTTGGGATGAGTTCGAGGAGTTGTTCACCTGTGTGTGCATCAAAGACATATGCAAAGCCCCGGTTTGATTGGGAGGAGCCTTGGCCAAGCCCGGTGACGACAGCGATATTAGCATCAATCGCCACCGAAAAACCAAAGAGGTCGTCTTCTCCAACACTTGGCGGGAGGAGCTTGGCGATCTCTAGGCCGGTGTTCGCATCGAACAAGTAGGCCGATCCGGAGAGCGTGCCGTTTGGGCCACTGAGCTTCGCGCCAATTACAGCCGTCCCGCTATGAATAGAAACAGTGCTCCCAAAGCGATCAAGTGCGATCCCATCTGCCGGGGCGAGCATTGCAAGTTGGGTTCCGGTCGATGCATCAAATGTATATGCAGCGCCCGAAGACAAGCCGTGGACATCGTGGAGGTCTGATCCGACAATGACAATGCCGTCGTGAATAGCGATCGCGTCACCAAAGTGATCGCTGGGCATGCTGTCGTTGGGAATCAGTATTTCGAGTTGAGCACCAGTCGAGGCATCGAATATATATGCTATTCCGGCATTGAAGTTGATGGTGTCCGAGAAAGGGGCACCAACTGCGACAAGTCCGTTGTGTATAGCGACGGTWCTGCCAAAGTGATGAACGGACAGCATGTCATTAGCCTGCAACTTGAAGAGTTGGGTTCCATCGCTGGCAAAGATATAGGCTGCGCCACCTTGGATAAAAATCTGATCATCTCTTGGGGCACCAGCAACAAAGATGCCGTTATGTAAGGCGGCCGATATCCCGAACTCCTTGCCTAGTTGGCCGCTATCGGATGTGAACCGTGCCCCGCTTACCGAGACTTGTGCAGCCGTCTGCGTACAAAGCACAATCGCAGCGAGAAGAACACATTTTGATCGACAAGCAAGAGGTGACATGAGTGGATTCCTATCAGATTAGCATGTGTGTTTATTGACAGCCAGCAGCAAAGCTGCCAAGGAATGCGGAAATATCGAAAGCGTTGAGAACACCATCGCTGTTGAAATCTGCAATAGCTAAGTTGCCTGTAGAGAAAGCTGTCAGATATGCGGAGATGTCGAAGAAGTTCATTTCTCCATCGTTGTTGATATCCGCAGGGCATGTGATCTCGTTGACATCAAAGAGGTATGCCGATCCAGATTCTGTGCCGTTATCATCTGTCCTGTGGGCACCCACCACGGCGATTCCTTGGTCGATGTCGATCGAGAAACCGAACTCGTCGCCGCCCTGACGATCGCGGGCGAGCAGCTTGGCGGTCTGTTCGCCGGTGCTTGCATTAAAGGCATAGGCCGAACCAGTTTCGAATGCGGAGTCGTCATCTTGGTATGCACCAACAACAAGAAGATTGTCATCTATCGAAACGGATGCCCCGAAAAGGTCTTCGGTAGATCCGTCATCCGGTAAGATCTTGGCAAGCTGTATGCCAGCGGTATCGAAAAGATACACTGCGCCCGAATCGATTCCAAAGTCGTCATCGAGCCATGAGCCGACCGCGACAAGCCCGTTAGAAAGCGAGATCGAGTTGCCGAACTGGTCATCTGGGCTGGCGTCGTCTGGGAGGAGTTTGGCCAGTTGTGTCCCGGTCGCAGCATCGAAGAGGTATGCCGCCCCAGATCCTGATCCATTCTCATTGTCGCCCCACGCGCCAACTGCGACGATCCCATTGTTGATGTCGACGGCTTGCCCAAACGAAGCATTGGGTGCGCCGTCGTTGGGGAGCAACTTCATGATTTGTGCCCCGGAGATCGTATCGAATAAGTACACGGCCCCGGCAAAGAAGCCATTGTCATCATCGCCGAAGGATCCGACCGCGACGATATTGTTTTCGATCGCGACCGACCAGCCGAAAAAACCTAAGAAAGCACCATCAGACGGGCTGAGCTTGTGAAGCTGGGTTCCGGTGTCGGCGTCAAAGAGATATACCGATCCAGAGTTCGTGCCATTGTCATCGTCGCCCCGAGATCCAACAACCACGATGCCGTTGTCAATGTCGAGTGCCCAACCAAAGAAATCGTCCGCCTGTCCATCTGCGGGAAGGAGTTTGTGAAGCATATTGCCGGTTGTGCGATCAAAGAGATACACCGAGCCCGAATCTGTTGCACTGTCGTCATCGTCAATCGCGCCGACTGCGACGATGTTATTTTCAATCGCGACAGCATGCCCAAGAAGATCATCAACCGGGCGATCGTTCGGGTAGAGATCGTTTATTTGAATACCAGTTTCGACTTCAAATACATATGCAGCACCGTTGCGAGGGCCATAGAAGTTATCCCATCGCGAACCTGAAACAACAATGCCGTTGTCGAGTGCGATCGAAGCACCAAAGAATGCGTCCGCATGCCCGTGGTCAGGAAGTAGTTTTTGTAGCTGCTCACCAGTCGCAATATCAAAGAGATAGGCCGAGCCAGAGTCTTGGCCTTGGTCGTCATCAGTGAGAGATCCAATCGCAATAATGCCGTTGTTCATATCGATTGAGTTACCGAAAGACTCGCCCCAGACATGGTTGAAGTCGCCGAGATCATCTGGGACAAGTTTGCTGAGTTCTATTCCACTCTTGGCATCGAAGAGATAGGTCGCCCCGCCTCGAAAGGCATTTGGTGTCGAATGATGTCTTGCTCCAATCGCAATAATTCCATTGTCGATCTTCACTTCCCCGCCGAACTCATCATCGCTGTGCCCATCACTGGCCAAAAGCTTGGCGGTTTGGAGCCCTGTTGTGAGATCAAAGATGTACGCTGAGCCAGCATCGGATCCATGCTCATTGGAGTCTTCGTTTGCTCCAACGATGAGTGTGTTGTTTTCGATCGCGACGGAGAACCCAAACTGTTCGTTAAACCAACGGTCATCCGCGTGGAGCTTATCAAGTTGTTCGCCAGTCGAAATATCAAAGAGATACACCGCGCCCGTGTTCGCAATGACGCTCGCGAACTCGGTAAAGTCAGCATTGATCGATCCAACAGCCACGATACCATTACTCATGGCGACAGAAATTCCAAACTGATCAAATTCCATTCCATCATCAGGCGTGAGCTTGAGGAGTTGCGTGCCGGTGGTGCTCTCGAATATATAGACAGCACCGATACTTTCATTTCCGAATGCGCCGACGGCAACGAGCCCGTTATCAAGGGCGATTGATACTCCGAATCGATCGCTTTGGGCTCCATCATCTGGTACGAGCTTAAGAATCTGATTGCCAGTCGCCGAATCGAACAAATAAGCTGATCCAGAGTTGATGCCGATCTCATTGCTTATCCAAGCACCGACAGCAATGATCCCGTTGTCGATCGCGACCGCTTTCCCAAACTCCGCAGCCCGAGGCGTGTCATTGGCCAAAAGCTTGTTGCTGCTCTCGACCACTTGCCCATGAGCAGAGATCGCAAATCCGGTGATGCAAGTTGCCGCGGCTGCGAGCATGCGTTGCGTTGAACGGGTGTATTGGTTTTTCATGATGCGTGTTCCATTCTGTGCAGGGGAGAGTGTCGCAGCTTTACTGTACAAGCATACAGCAAAGCCTGCAAATGAAAACCATGTTCGTGCTGTTCTTATTTCAGGAAAAAAACGTACAATGAAAACAAATGTGCTATTGGCCGACCCTGGCCAGTATGTTTTGTTTTTCGGCCTGTGTTGGCCAGCTTGTGTGCTTATGACGGGCGGTCTTGAGGCTGTTGGAGAGGTGTGCCCAGCAGTTCGAGCAGCGAAGTCGGAACACCAATCGATGCGAGATGGAGTTCGCCGAGATAGAACTGGGCATCAATGGATCGATAGCCATCTTTGATCGCAGCGAAGGTTACTGTTCGATCCGCGATGATCACCGCATCGCCCATCGGCATTCCTGTTTGTGCATTCAAACCAGATGGGACATCCACCGCCAAGATCAACGCGCCTACTTTTTTACAGGCGTTCATGTGATGAACCAACTCCTCGGCTACACCACTGATGGCACGAGTGAGTCCCGTGCCAAACAACGCATCAACAATGAGCCCTGGGGCTTTTGGATTTGATTGAAGATAGTCCTCTGCGCCGATGATCTCGATCTTCATTTTCAGGATGATATCGAGATTGATCTTCGCATCGCCTTGAATGTCATCGGCTGGTGTTGCGAGGACAACGGTGGGTGAGTATCCAAGGGTATGAAGATGGCGAGCGAGCGCAAAGCCATCGCCGGCGTTGTTCCCTGGTCCTGTGCAAATGATGATTATTTGAGATCGAGCAGCTTCAAGCATTTCTTGAGCGTGCTTGCACAAGCCAATCGCGGCGTTCTCCATGAGGACAATCGATGGGATTCCAAAGTTGGTCGTCGCCAGTTCATCAAGCCTTCGGCAGTTCTCGACCGACATTTCGTAGATCGGCTGGTCTGGATGTTCATCCTTGAGCATCGCTGGCGGGCCAGAGACGCGAAATATTGGGCGATTTGATGGGTTGGTGGGATCAGGCATCGTATTGATGATATCGCCAAGTTCAGGGCTGTGCCTACCTACGATTCGCTGTATGTTTGAGATCGCTCTCGAAATCTTGTTTATCCTCTTGATGGCTTCGGCTGTCGTTTGCGCGGTGTATTGGGGAGCGGTGACGGGGCATGTCTCGATGACCGCTCGCAAGTTGCCCACCGCCCGCGATGGGATTGCGCTTGCCGAGTTGTCGCCGCCGACCCAGAAGGTCTGTGTAATTGTGCCCTGTCACAATGAAGCGGGGAACATCGCTCGGCTGATCGCATCACTCAAAGATCAAGATTACGATCGGCTCAAGGTCGTGCTGGCACTCGATCGCTGCACCGACGACACGCTCGGGGTGGCCCGCGATGCAATCGGAGACGATGCAAGATTCGAGATTGTCGAGATCACCCAATGCCCCGATGATTGGGCCGGCAAGGTGCATGCCGCACACACTGGATACGAATCGACCGAGCATGCTCGCAACAGCGAGGTGTTGATCTTTACCGATGCCGATACCTGGCTCGACCCGGCGTGTGTTCGTGCGTGTGTTGCGTTGCTCAATGATCGCGGTTTAGATTTCTTAAGTTTGCTTTCGACACTCAATGCGCAGACTTGGTATGAACGAATCGTTCAGCCGATTACGGCGTTCGAACTCGCTCGCCAATATCCGTTGCTGCGGGTGAACCGGAGTGATTCGCGTAAGCGTGCCTTTGCCAATGGGCAGTTCATGCTTTTTACATCCGAATCCTACAAAGCCATTGGCGGCCATGAAGCGGTCAAATCTGCGATCCTTGAGGATATTGTATTCTCGCGTAAAATCATGCACGCCGAATTTGCGGGTGGTTTGTTGCTCGCCGACAACATGCTCAAGTGTCGAATGTATGACACCTGGGAAGAATATATCCGAGGCTGGAAACGAATCTATACCGAATCTGCAAACCGAGAAGTGAAGCGTCTAAGAAGATATGCCAACCGCACGCCGATGCTGTGTACCGCATTGCCGCTCAGTTGTGTCCTTCTCGTCCTGTTGAGCATTGTCGCAGCGGATGAATCATCACGATTGACACACCTGTTGTTCGGCGGCATCGGGTTCGCGGCATGGTTGATCGGCGTTGGTTCGGTATATCGCATGAGTCGGGCGCCGCTGATCGATGTGCCAATGGTGTTGGTGGGTGCAGTTCTCACCGGTAGAATCTTCAAAGCCGCAGCCGATGATCTGGTCGCTGGTACACCCACACAGTGGGGCGGCAAGTCGTATGTCCGCAAAGCGGAGGATATGTGATGCGAAGAGTTCGCCGAATGTCGAGCGATGTCCATATCGAGCTGACCCCGATGATCGATGTCGTGTTTTTGCTCTTGACCTTCTTCATCTTCGCGGTGGTCATGATGGTGCGCGCCGATGTGCTCGATGTCAACCTGCCAGAACTCGCAGCCGGGCGTCCAGCGACCCAAACCATCCCAATCACCATCGCAATCACAGACGCCGGCGAGTTGTTCGTTAACAGCGAGCCTGTCTTGCTCGATGATATCGTTGAGCATGTACAAGCATTGCAATCTGAGATCGATGACGGTTCAAAGATCGCATTGGTGCTGGCTGTCGATACCCAGTCCCCCGCAGGCGTGATGATCTCGGTCGCTGACAAGCTCACCGGCAGCGGGCTCGGCGAGTTTTCAATCATCGGACATCGAAAAACAGAAGAGACACAAGAGCAGGTCCCCGAGTTAGAATCCCCATGAGCCTCGCCACAACGCCATCATCATTCTCCACCCGCCACGCTTCAGTAGCAACGCTTGTTGCCGGTTTGTTCCTGAGTGTAACGATTAACCTCGGAGCAGGATTGGGTGTCAGCGAATACTTTGCAGGCTTTGGAACTCTCGATGATGACTCCGATTCATCTATAGAAATAGAACCGGATGCATCGGCAGCACTATTGCCCGCCGACAAGTTGCGTCTTGGCATGCAAGAGTCTTCCACCGCTTCGATCAACTGGCTCGGCGTGATCGACAATCCAGAAATCGGCGATGTCCCACAAGCCGAGGTCGAGCAAGCCGAGTTTTCGAAACAAATTGGCAACGCGCCCAAAACAGCATCGCCCATGCCTGCGATTCAACCAGTTGTGCAGCCGGCCCCGCCAGTTGAAGAGTCGCAACCAGAACCAGAACCGGTTCAAGCGATCGAACCAACCCCGGAAGAAAAAACACAAGCTGAAAAAATCGAGATCGAACTCAAGCCCGATACCCAAGCACCGATCTTGATCGAACCCCAACCAGATCCGATTGAAGAATCCCAAGCTGAACTTATAGAGCAGTCAGAACCAATCGGCCCAGAGCTTATGAGTGTCGATCCAAAGCCGCCAGCAGAATATCAGCCGCCACAGATCGAGCCAGATGCACAAAGGGCAGAGCCCAAAGCTGCGGGCAAGGTTGGAGTGCTTTCAGATCGAGAATCCGCAGCGTCAATCATCAAACGAGCGATCAAGGTGAATGCTTCGAACCTGCACAAACCAATCGTCGGCAAAGGGCTCGAAATTTCAACGGTCGAACCAAGATTTCCCGCAACCGTTCGCTTCACAGAACTGCCTCGCAACCCGGTCGTCATGATTCAGTTCGGGCAGAACGGTCGTGTTCGGAACGCTTTTTTCTTAGCCGAAGGCAAGCGGATCTACAACACCGGAGTCCCCAGCGTCGATGAACCATTGCTCAACGCAATCTACAAATGGAAAGCCAAAGGCAAACAGATCGAATCGCTCGATGCCAACAACCCAGAGTCAGTCGTAGAGATTTCGATGCGGATTGCATTCCGCAAAGAAGGCAAAACGCCGTAGTCAATCACTCGCGCCAATCGTCAACTCCGCAACAGACTCCAGCTTGACCTTCTCAATGTGCAAGCGTTGCGTGCGGTGCTTGGACCAGTCCTTAACCAAAAGGTCGGGGGAGTTTGGCGAGGTATGCGTCTTGATGATGTCGTACTTTGTATCGCGTTGTGCAGGGATAAACCCGGCGTTGCGGATGAGTCGGCACAGCACTGGTTCATCGAGGCAATAGGTCGTGCCCGCTGATGACACAACATTCTCTTCCATCATGACACTGCCCATGTCGTTGGCGCCGAACTTGAGTGCGACCTGCCCGATGTGTGGGCCCATCGTCACCCAACTCGAACCGATCGTGTACAGATTGTCGAGCATGAGGCGTGACACAGCCTGCGTGCGCAAATACTCGGTTGCGCCGGCGAGACGCAAGCGGCGTCCGAAGTTCTTGTCGAGRTCTTTGGTGCCGGTGCCTTCAAGATTCGCAACAACATCGCCAGGGAATGGCGAATCGTTTTCAAGATCATCCGCCGTCGGCCAGTGGGGGAGCCGCCCGAGCGCGGTGTTATCAGGCTGGAATGGCCACGAGTGGAATCCAAGATAGTGTCCGCCGGTCTCTGGGTTTTTGATSGWYGGATCGCYMGCGATTTGTGTMGGGATTTSSCCGGTGCCRAAGTCGSSGATCGCTTTGTCYTGCCAATGGCGAACCATGTGCATGTGATGGATGCGATCGGCGTAGCCTTCGATATGCCCRTACATCATYGAYGCSSWKGTGAACATGCCYAGCGAGTGRGCSGCRTACATGACYTCRAGCCAKGCGTYCATRTCGCACTTGCCCATRCCGATYTTRSWGCGGACKGCGGGTGCGAARATCTCGCCGCCGCCGCCGGGGAGYGAACCCATRCCGGCGTCTTTGAGCTTGRTKAGCACCCAKYGMACYTTYTCRATCARKGTKMGSCCRGGAGGGTCAAAGAAGTTSACRAACTCGATMARYTCTGGWGGCGAGAASGCATGRATCTTKACATGCGGGAATCGYTCGCGGATGCCGTTGAGSAGKTYGAGATACCAATCRAGMCCGAGCGCRGGRTTCATSCCGCCTTGCATSAGRATYTGYGTGCCTCCGATGTCGGARAGTTCYTGCACCTTCTGGTACAACTCTTCATACGACAGCGTGTACGAATCATGATCGTCAGCCGTGCGTTTGAACGCACAGAAGATGCACTTGGCGGTGCAGATATTCGTGTAGTTGATGTTGCGATCGATGATGTACGAACGGATCGTATCGCCATGCAAATCTCGGCACCGTGCATCAGCATACCGCCCAAGCATGTGCAGCGGCGCATCGGTCAACAATCCAAGTCCTTGCTCAGGAGTTAGTCGAACCTGCCCCGCAGCGACGGCTGCGAGCAAGCCTACATCAGTCGCATCAAGGGTTGGATGTTCGGGGAGTGGTTGATATATCGTCGACATCGTTGGCGTCCTTGTCCGTTTTCAAWGATCTGTGAAACTATAGGTGCGGTCAACCAGATCGGCAACCAGAATTGGGCCGCGTACACTCTGTCTCACAGAGGAATCGCCCATGAAAATCGCACTCGTCAACTGTCTCAACCTGCCCGAACCCGATATCGACGAGCAACCAATGCTCGATGCCTTAGCTGCTGCTGGATACGAAGCCCAAACAGCTGCATGGGACGACGACTCCGTAGATTGGAGCCAATTCGATATCGCGGTAATCCGAGCAACATGGAACTATTTTGAGAATCCAACGGGGTTTGTCGATTGGATAGATCGGGTCGCTACCCAAACAATGCTGCTCAATCCGCCTGCGACGCTCAAATGGAACTTGCATAAGGAATATTTGTGTGAGCTCAGTGATGCGGGCGTGCCGATCATTCCTTCGGTGTTTGTGGATCGGTATATGTCGCTTGATGTTCAAGAAGTCGTTGGGCAAGAGGGGTGGTCAAAGATTGTGATCAAACCCACGGTGTCCGCGGGATCGTTTGGGACGAAGAGCTTTGATCTGTCGGCCGGTGATGGCGAGGCCGCCCAAGCATTCTTTGATGAAATGATCGCCCAACGCGACATGATGATCCAGCGGTACATGCCCAGCGTCGACACCGTCGGCGAAACCGCTCTCATCGTCATCGATGGCCAACTCACCCACGCCATCGAAAAACGACCGCGCTTCGATGACCAAGACGAAGAGGTGTATCTGCGCGAAGACATCAGCGATGACATGCGTGCGTTTGCCAAGCAGGTACTCGATGCTGCGGGCAAGGACTATCTCTATGCCCGCGTCGATGTCATACCCGGCGACGACGGATCGATGCTGCTCTCCGAACTCGAAATGCTCGAGCCATCGCTCTTCTTTCCGTATTCATCACCAGCTATTGAAGCCTTCGTCCGGGCGATAGAAAAGCATCAGCCTTGATATTTGCCCGATGCTTTCTTGAGATCTTCTTTCACACCAACAAGGTTGGCTTGGCCCTTCTTGTCGAGTAGCGAAACAACGATCGCCACCGCGAACCCGATGATAAATGATGGCAAGAGCACATCGAGTTTTACGAGGTAGCGGGCAATGTCATCCATGCCCATTGCCTTGAGCAATGGGCCAACCGCGAAGCTGAAGATGGGGACGCCGAGGAACCCGGCGATCATGGCGCACTTGGCGCCATTGGCGGTGAGCTTTGACCAATACAAACTCAGGATCATTGTCGGGCAGAAGGTGGCAGCGATGCCGGACCACCCGAAGATCACGATCCAGAAAATTTGCTTATCCTTGTTGATGAGCAGAAGTGCTATGCCCACCGCGAAGGCGATCAGGGCGAGAATCAGGGTAAGCTTTCGGCTCGTCGACATGAGCTGCTCGTCGCTCATGTCTGGATTCTTAGTCTTCTGCCAGTAGTCGCGGACAGCAGCACTCGATGCAAGCACCAAGAGCGAGTCGATGGTGGACATGATCGCGCTGAGGACCATCGCGATGAAGAGCCCGGTGACGAAGGGCACGAGATATGCTTCTGCCATCATGGGCAGCACAGTTTCGTTACTGGCGGGAAGGATCTGATCGTTCATGAGCGCACGCCCGATGATGCCGATGAGGACCGCGCCCGAGTCTGCAAGAACAGTCCAGATGACCGCAACAATGGTGCCCGGAAGAATGCTTTTTTCACTTTTCATCGAGATATAGCGGACAAAAATCTGAGGCGAGCCCCAGAATCCGATCCCGATCGCGACGAGTCCTACGACCGAAAAGAGGGTCAATGTATTCCACCCGCCGGTGCTTGGAACGACGGCTTTGGTTACTTCGTCGGGAATTCCTGGGCCGTGCAATGCGAGGAGGTGTGGGTCGATTGCGCGGAGCGATTCGATGACATTGGTGACGCCTCCAATTTCGAGGAGCCCGACAATGGGAAGCACGACGAGCCCGAGGACCATCAGTGATCCTTGGAAAACATCAGACCAAACGACAGCGGTGAATCCGCCTTTGGTAATGTAGATCAGGACGATTGCGAACCCGAAGGCTGCGCCAGCAAAGTGATTCCACCCAAGGAAGTTGTGGAATGCGCCGCCCGAAGCAAAGACCTGTGCGCCAGCATAGATCGGGACAAAGATGAGCAATGATCCCGCAGCGATGAGTCGGAGCCAATGCCCGTTGTCGCGGAGTCGGGATTCAAGATAATCGGGGACGGTGATCGAGTCATATTGATCGGTGAGGCGTTTGAATCGGCGTGCCATGAAGAGCCAAGCGCCTGCGACGCCGACGAGTTCGCCGACGACGACCCAGAAGGCTTGAACACCGAGTGCAAAGCCCATGCCCGTGAGTCCGAGCAGGAGCCATGCAGATTCGCCGGTGGCTCTCGCTGAGAATGCCACAGACAAGAATCCAAGTTTCTTGCCCCCGACAAAGTAATCCTTGATGTCGTGCATTCGCTTGGATGCAACAAACCCGATGGCCAAGAGGATAATCGCATAAATCGCGACGGCGATCAGTTTTTGTGTGTTGGGATCGATGGGACACCTCCAAGGCGGGGATACAGATTCAGACAGAAGAACCACCATACCCGATCAGGCCTCGCAATGGGTATTCAAAGCATGAAAAAACCGCCCGTAAATAAGTAGGGGCGGTTTTCGAGGAGATGTGGGTCTTCTTTTCGTTTTTAGCGTCGGCGGATGGTGCGAACACCAGCGATTGCGCCAAGCATTCCCAAGCCTGCAAATACAGCAGACGGAACAGGAACAATATTGATGTTCACGGTGTCTGAAGCGACCATGCTGCCACTGAGATCAAACGCCGAGAGGCGAACGATGTAAGTGCCGGGTGCATTGAAATCAAAGTCGCCAAGGGCATCAAGAGGATTGCCATCAAAGAAACCATAGTTCCATGAGTTCTGTGCAACATTATTGTTTGCAACAAGCCCTGCATAGGTGACGACATCAAGGAACCCTGCTTCGGTGCCGTTTCCGTTCCCGGTGGCATTGTCGCCAAAGGAGTGATCTGCCCAAAGCGTATGGATCGGATCGAACGCAAGAGCATCATTGATGTTCGTCCCGTCAGCGCCAAGTTTAAACATGGCAATCTGATAGGTGAAGTCGTTGAGGTTGTTGCCGGTCGTGCCGTTTACATCAGTGTTGATCGACCATTCAAAGTTCCATCGTGCGTTGTCGCCTTGTGCCCATACAGGTGCCGGGCTGCCGTTGGGCGATCCTGGCTGCATGGTGTAGGTGTCGACGCCATCAAAGTTAAAAGYGTTTTCTGGTGAGTTCGAAGCGTTGTATCGAACCTTGGCACGAAGCCCAAGTTCTACGCCGCTACCAGAAGCAACAGTAAATGAACCGTTGGCATTGCCTGATCCAAAGATTACATCTGGGTTTACATCAGCTGCCATCGCCAACGAAGTCGCGCCAGCCAATACGGCCGCAGTCATCAAAGTCTTCATAGTTTTTCTCCAGTCTCTTCAACAGGCGAATACTCAGCCGGTCTCTATTCTTCAATATTCTTCATCTCGACCAGTTCACACGAACCAGTTCCCTCGAGTTTGGCACACACATAGCCTGTTCTATAAGATAGTAGGTATTTTGCACTAGATCAATGGTCTAGTCGGGTTGTTGCAGAAAAAAATATCAAATTAGCGATGATGGCGCCCAAAGGCTGTTTCTTATCCGCAACTTACCCCCTCGGATGCAGGTTCTTGATCGWATCACGCAGCTTTGTAGGGTCGACATGCGTGTAGATCTGTGTCGTCGTGATATCCGCATGCCCGAGCAGTTCTTGCACGATCCGTAAATCTGCTCCGCCCATCAGCAAGTGCGTCGCAAAGCTATGGCGAAGCATGTGAGGATGCACCTTGCCCATCCCGGCTTCCTTCGCCCAGTGTTTCACAATCTGCCACACACGAACCCGCTCAAGGGGGCGTCCAGTCCGTGACAAAAACAACTTCCCCTGATCGCGCCGATCGCCGGCTCGCTCAGCAGTAATCAACATCGGTCGGCATTCGTTCATGTATTGAGCAAGTGCCCTGCGGGCAGGTTTTCCCATAGGCACCAGCCGATGCTTGTCGCCCTTGCCAAGCACACGCACCACGCCGAGCTTTTCGATAAGGTCCATCAGCCCAACTGTCCCGACCTCCGATGCACGCAACCCCGATGCATACATCAACTCCAAAATCGCCCGATCCCGCATCCACAACGGCGGCATCCCCTTCACCGCCCGCTCAGGAGCACAAGGTGCCTCAAGCAACTTTCGCATCTGCCCCGGCGTCAATACCCCCGGAAGTTTCTTCCACTTCGTAGGCATATCCAAATGATCCGCCGGGTTGTTCGTGATCTTTTCCGTCGCAAGCAGCCACCGAAAGAAGACCTTTGTCGTCGCGAGCCTTCGCGTGATCGTGCTCGACGCATACCCGCGCTCCGCCGTCATCGACCGCACCTGACTGATCAACGCATCGGGCGTCGTATTGACCACATCATCAATGCCTTGCTTTTGCAAATAGATCAACAGCGTTTCCAAATCCCGTGAATACGCCTCAATCGACGCCGGCATCAGCCCGCACTCAATCCGCAAAAAGATAATAAACCCCCGCCGAACAGTCTGCATCTGCTCGTTCAACTGATTCACACGATTTTGTGATGCGGTACCCACAAGAAATACATCGGTTCGATGGGCGTTTTTTGAATAGTTCCTTCGGTCTGGGTGCCCCGATTCGCCGCCTTTGGCGCAGTCGGGCTTCTCTTATGCCTCCCCCGGGCTTCCGGGGGAGGTGTCCGCGTCTTCGCGGACGGA
>NVSM01000065.1 GCA_002401225.1 bacterium | reverse complement strand
CCGCGTCTTCGCGGACGGAGGGGGTCTTCAGTTCTGCATGATTTCACCCCAGCTCATCCAACTCACGGGCATCCCGCACCAAACATCCCGATAAACAAGCTGATATCAAAGATGTTCAGCACTCCATCTCCATTCAAGTCCACAGCAGAATCGCCAGCACTGTACAACGAAAGAAAAACACTCACATCAAAGAAGTTGAGTTTGCCATCCCCGGTGAAATCTGCAATACAAACCGTATCACACGCATTCGTGACATCGATAATATCAATCCCGCCCTGGCGTGCAAAATACGCTGTAGTGCCGACGACCTCGGCGCTCCCAATATATGAGTTAGCGAAATGTCTTCCGAGTTCAACAACAGAGCTCGGATCGCGCACATCAAGGATGCACATTTCTTCTAACTCACAAAGCCCATAGAGCGTTTGCCCGTCAGTATGGATTCGGCGAAGATTCTCCCCAGTTTGATACGAACCAATCAAGATCGGCGAGCTCGGGTCGCTCACATCCACAATCGCCAGCCCATCGCCCTCGTCCGCAATGTAGGCAGTGGTTCCCACAACTTGAACATGGTTTATAACTACGGGATGGGTATAGATGCCTGCCAGCGTCGGCGATGTCGGATCGCTTACATCGTAAATGTGCAGTCCGGTGTCACCGAAAAAAAGGTACACGGTGCTTCCAACAGCATCGAGAAACCACGCAATCGATGGGAGAGGAGTAGTCGATACAACCACCGGGCTGGCAGGGTTGCTGGCATCAATGATGCTGAGCTCATTCTCCGCTGGCCAACCTTCAAGGGTATAAACCAAATCATCAACGACACGAATGCTGAGCGCTGTGAGGTTGCCAGTGTTGCTGATCAATGCGGGCGATGCTGGATCGCTGATGTCAAAGATACTCAATGTCCTGTTGCCATCACCAAAGTCGCCAGGGCCTGAGATGGCAACAAAAAGCTTGTCATCGTGAATCTCAAGATCAAATGGGATCGAATAAGACGGTTGGAATAAAATATCACCAACTTTCACAGGAGCCGTTGGGGTGCTGATGTCAAAGATATCAATAACACTAGAGAAAATCGATACATACGCGAAGTTTCCGTGAACAACAATATCTGTTGGCTGAACACCCGAGCGACCTTCCGCAGCCCCAATGAGTGGCGCCAAAACACAATCGTCAGCATGCGCTTGCGTGCTTGTTCCACCAACGGACATTCCAAGAGCAAAAACCCCCAGAGTAAATCCACGCCCACAAGCACTATTCTTCACATTCCATCCCATATCAATACTCCTGATTTCGTTGTGTAGCCCGCACGAGCTGATGTATGAAAATCCAATCTCACATGCCAATGATGGTACATCGATCAACAGCCTGCCGCAAGGGCATTCGTTTGATACACGATAGAAAATGATATATTGTTTAGATTGCCTGTGCGTCAAGTATGAAATGAACGGCGGAAACATAAAAATAGGCCAGGGTTGTACAGCGTCGGCCACCACTGGCCGCAACTCCCCGCATCACTCCCCCTATAATCCCCAACTCCCATTCGTTTACCCACAAAGGAATCCCCAAAAATGCCAACCGCCACCCTCCCCAAGCACTACACCGACCTCATCGCCCTCCAACGCGAGTCCGGCACCCTCACCTCCATCGCCGCCAATATCTCATGGGATCAAGAAACCTACATGCCCGCAGGCGGCGCAGCCGCACGCGCCGAGCAAACCTCACTCCTCGCAGGCATCATCCACGAACGCAACACCTCCTCCAAACTCGGCGATCTCCTCGCCCAGTGCGAAGCCGACGCCGACTTGAGCAACGAATCAACCCCCGAAGGCGCATCCCTCCGCGAGATGCGCCGCGACTACGACCTCTCCACCAAACTCCCAACCGATCTCGTCAAGGCCCTCGCCCTCGCCCAATCCACCGCCCAAGAAACCTGGAAAAAAGCAAGAGCCGACAACGACTTCCCATCCTTCGTAACCGACCTCACCAAAGTCCTCGACCTCACCCGCGAAAAAGGTGAGTGCTATGGCTACAAAGAGGGCGGCGAGGTCTACGACGCGCTCATCAACGAATACGAACCAGACACCACCGCCAAAGAAATCGAAGCCGTCTTCACACCACTCCGCGATCAACTCTCCGCATTCATCGCCGACCTCACAAACAACGGCACCGCTCCCAAAGTAGACTTCCTCCACCGATCAATCCCTGTAGAAAAACAACACGCCTTTGGCCAAGCCATCACCGCACAACTCGGATTCGACTATAACAATGGCCGACTCGATGTCACCACCCACCCATTCTGCTCAGGGTTCGGGCCCGGCGATACCCGCATGACCACCCGCTACGAACCAACAAACTTCCCCGACGCCGTAGGCTCAACCATGCACGAATGCGGGCACGGGCTCTACGAACAGGGCTTGCCCAAAATTAAAAATGAGTCCGGCGATCTCTTCGGCACACCCCTCGCCGCCGCGGTTTCATTAGGCATCCACGAATCGCAATCACGCATGTGGGAAAACATGGTCGGCCGAAGCAAACCATTCTGGAACTGGGCACTCCCCGTCGCTAACAAACACTTCGACGGCGCATTTAGTGACATCGATCTCGACACCTTCGTCAAATCAATGAACACCTGCACCCCATCCTTCATCCGCGTCGAATCCGACGAATCAACCTACAACCTCCATGTCATGCTCCGCTTCGAACTCGAACGCGCCATGATCTCCGGCGACCTCGCCATCAAAGATCTCCCCGCCGCATGGAACGAAAAAATGAAGTCCTTCCTCGGGCTCGATGTCCCCAACGACACCGTAGGCTGCCTCCAAGATGTCCACTGGTCCTTTGGCTTGGTCGGCTACTTCCCGACCTACACCCTGGGCAACCTCTACGCCGCCCAAATGTGGGAAACCATCAACGAAGCAATCCCCAACCTCGACGAACAAATGGCCAAAGGCGAGTTCTCCGCACTCCTCACTTGGCTCCGCGAAAACATCCACCAACACGGCCGCCGCTACTCCGCTGCCCAACTCTGCGAGCGATCAACAGGCAAACCACTCGATGCCGCCCCCCTCATGCGTCACCTCGAACGCCGCGTAAAACCCGCCTACAACATGTAAGCCACTCCGCAACCACACGCTCTTCCGCCTCCCCCGGGCTTCCGGGGGAGGTGTCCGCGTCTTCGCGGACGGAGGGGGTCTTTCTGTCTGTCCGTGGCATAGGCGTCCCCCCTGTGATCCTTCATATATGCGTGCTGCGAATTTATTAGCTATTGCCCAACACTCACTTCGACCCGCTCATGTCATCAATAAACGAGTTCGCCTCCGCAATCGAAGCTTCCATATCCGCGATCAAAACCGCGATCTCGTTCTCAAGATCCAACAGCGTCGAATCCAACGAAGCAATCGCCCGCGCGTTCAGATTATGCTTTAAAAACAGCACCTGATCATTAAACGCGGCCAATACCGGGTGCATCTTCGACTCCGCTTTTCGCATCGAATACAACACATCATGAAACCGCGATTTCGTCTCATCAAGCTGGCGAGCCGACGCGTTGCGAAGCGAATCCGTCGAATACTCATTGAGTTCGAGTTCCCATTCCTTAAACAACGCCGTGCCCACACGATCAACAGCCGTGATCTTCGAACTCACCTTCTCCGCCCGAGACTTCGACCGATCATACTTCGACTTGAGCCGCTTGTACGCCCCCTCAAGCTCGCCGCCATCGAAGCTAGACAACGCCTTGAGTTCGTCGAGTGTCGTCGCAAACTGCTCCTTGGCCGCCTCCTGAGAATCACGCGCATCATCCACACGATCCACCAACTGCTCACGCTTAGGAGTCCCCATCTTCTCACGAATCGCAATCCCCGTCGACGAACACGCCGGCAAGATGGTCACAGCAGGAAGCAGAAAAGCGATAAAAATCAAGATCGTGCGCATCGTTCAGGTCTCCGTAAGTTGACTCCATTCTACACCCAAACCCAACATGCTGCCGATAGATCAACAATGCAAAGCACCATCTGGATCCCCTCAGCCTACCAATCCCAGTTCGGACTCCTCGGAGCCATGGCCAACGAACTCCTCGAAGCATTCGTCGCCAATGGCTACGACGCACGCCCCTTAGACCTACTCAACGATCAACCCCCAACCCAAGGCTTGTTCCTCTTTATGAACACGCCTCAAACACTCGATCAACTCCCCCCAGCCCTCTTCGACCCAAACAGTAATCTCCAAGCCGTCCAGTTCCATGTTGATCACCCCTTCGCCCTCCCCGCATCCATCCTCGATCAATGGACCACCCGCGCATCGCTCTCGAACCTCCGTCTCTATCTTCCGTGCCTCGACGATGCCCATCTCCTCCGCCCAAGGTTCCCCGGACTCGTCCATTCCTGGATGCCTCACGCCATCCCACGCTCCTCGCTCTGCAATCTCGAAAAGCTCACCATCGAAAACTACAACAACAAACCATTCGATGTCGTCGTCACCGGCTCAGTCCGTTCACAATCAGAAATCGACAAATCCCTCGCCCAAGCCAATCCCCAAATCGCCCCAATGATCACCGACATCGCACACCTGATGAYCAAAGAACCACATCTGGGCTATGTCGCAGCCGTCGATCTGGTCATGGGATCTCAATCCGTAATCACCGGCAACTGGGAGACCCAGCGCCACCTCTGGCCGCTCGTCATCGCAATCGTCAATCGACATCGAAGAATCGAAACGCTCAAAAGCTTGCAAGGCCTCAAGGTCGGCGTCTTCGGCTCATCCGACTGGCAACCAGAATGCACAGGCACAATCAAATACGCCGGCCAAGTCCAATACGCAGACTGCGCCTCCGCATTCGCACAAGGACGCATCGCCCTCGCCTGGGGACCGACCCAGTTCGTCCATTCCTACTCCGAAAGAATCATGCAAGCCATGGCCGGTGGCGCATCCGTCGTCGCCGACGATCGCCTCCTCATCCGCCGAGATTTCAACGGCTCAGCAAGCCCCGCCGGCGATACCGTCAAACTCTTCGATTGGTCCAACCCCTCAGCCGCAAGAACAACCATCGACACCCAACTCGCCAATCCAACCCAAGCCCTCGAAATGGCCCGCCGATCCCGCACCCATGTAGAAAAAACCTGCCTCTGGGACCACCGCCTCCAAACCCTCACCCAATCAATCCCAAAGCCCCTCCCCCAAAACGCCTAACGCCTTTGGTGCCTCATCTTGCCGATCAAGGAGTCGTGAGTGCTGGGGTGTCATCGAGTCTGCCTCGAATGCCGGATCAAACAGTTTGTGGAGTATAAAATGTCATTTGAAGTTTCTTCAGGTTGGGTAGGACGATTCAAAATAGGGGATAATATTTGTCACTCTATCGAGATTTTAACCGAGTTGAGCAGGTTGGCAGAATTGTCTAACGATGCTGATTTGCTTGTAAAACCTAGGGTAGTTTTGTTAGCTTCAATTTGTGAAGCTATGTTGTTTGATCTAATCGAAAATCGAGTGCGAGGACATACTCGTGAGGCGATTTCGGCAATTCCTGAAAAATTGCGTACTCTAATGCAATCGGCAAAGTACTCTGATGAGTTTAAAAAGCTGATCAATATCGCGAAGGCGAATAATTTGCTAGGAAACGGGAATCTCCCTGTATATATAAATCTACATCATCTTAGAGGTCTTCGGAATCGATTGCATATACAGTCTGTCGGCAATGATGATTCTGATATCTTTGATAATGATGCGCTGGTCAGATCAGAGAGAATTACAGAGGAAGCTGCGAAGTGTTTGGCGGGCAAATTTCCAAGAACCCCTGATTATCAAGGGTATGTAAGAAACTTTGTTTTTCCATGGGATGAACACATTCAGTGAATCATCGGCATTCAACTCTCAAAGCCCCCGCCAAAGCCTCAAAGTCACCAACCGWATTAAACAACTGACAACTCACCCGCATCACCCGCCCATGAACCCCCGGCAACTCCCAAATCGGCACCTGAATCCCATGATTCAAATACAGCCGATCCCACAAGCCCTCGCCCATCAACGATCCCGGCTCACAAACCCCAGGCAGCGGGATCCCAACCATCGTCCCGATCATCGACTCAGGCACAACCTGCTCAATCCCGATCGCATCACAAATCAACTTCGCGCCATGCACCACAAGATCATGGTTCCGCTGACGAAGCTCATCCCACCCGCCCGGCAGCTGTGCGCCCATATGCTCAATCGCCACCGGAATCACATGGTTCCCCGTGTAGTCATTCGTCCCGACATAATCAAAGTCACATAAATACGCCTTGCGATCCGCGCGTGCTTCATGCTCTCGGCAAGAAAGCACCATCGGCTTAAACCCGTCCTGCCGCGCCGCCGAGGCATAAATAAACCCCGTACCCTTCGGCGTCGTCAACCACTTATGACAACTCGCCGCATACCAAGTCGGATCAATATCGCCAATATCCAAAGCAATCTGCCCCGGCGTGTGCGCCCCATCAACAAAGCTCAAGATCCCGCGATCATTCGCCGCCGCCACAATCTCCTTCACAGGCAACACCAACGCCGAAGCGCTCGCAATATGCGAAACCATCACCAGCTTCGTCCGTTCCGTCATCGCTGATACCACTGATTCAATCACGGCTTCAGGTGTCACAGCTGGGAACGGAATCTTCGCAACCGTCACAACTGCCCCCGTCGCTTTGCAGATCTTCCCCAACTCGTTCATCGTCGCCGCATACTCATGATCCGTTACCAATATCTCATCGCCCGCCGACAGCTCAAGGTTATTCAACACCGTCGCCACCGCAAAGGTCCCATTGGATACCAAAACCAAATCGGCCGCCCGTGCATTGACAAATTGGCCAATCGCCTCGCGTGCGTCATCGGAGTAAAACTCCAGATCAGATTTAAAGAACCGAACCGGGTCCGCTTCCAATCTTCGACGCAGCTCATTCTGCGCAGCACCAACAACCTCCGGGCAACACCCATACGATCCATTGTTCAGCTGCACCAATCCTTCCTGAATCGGAAACCGTGCAGGTTCCGAAATCCGGTGGGCAACAAAATCCAAAATAGGATCAGGCCGAGAAGCACACATACCAACCGCTCGGCTGGCAGACGAAATCATTGATTCATTGGGCATTATCAAGCCTATCGGTGGAATACAGAAAAGTTCCATAATGGATAACTCGCGGACCTAAAGATTGTGGATTCGTGTATAGTCTGTGCATGAAATTATCCACAATACCCGCCCTGGTCTGTCTCTCGCTCTTCATCGCATCTCCCGTTGCCCTCGCCCAACCCCAAACCCAGCCAACACTCAAGCAGATCACCGCCGAGCCAGACTGGATCGCCCGCTCCCCAACCAACCCCCGCTGGCTCGTCGATGGCTCAGCAATCAAGTTCTCCCAGCGCCGCCAAGGGCTCGTAGGCAGAGACTTCTCAGATGATTACCTCATCTTCCTGAGTACACCTGACATCTTTATTCCAGTTCCGATCACTCCAGAAAACCCCGGCCCATATTTCCTCAATCGCGGCGACTGGAACAACAACCACACCCTCCGCCTGCTCAACAACGCCGGCGACATCTTCCTCTTCAACGCCTCAACAAGCGCAACCACCCAACTCACCAAAACAACCGCCCGTGAATCCTCCGCGATGTTCCTCGCCGACAAACGCTCCCTCTTCGTCCGCTTCGCCTATTGGCGAGACAGCAACTGGTTCATCCGCAACCTCGACTCAGGCTGGGAAAACCAAGCCGCCGATATACGCTACCAAGATGCCCCCAAAGACGAGGCCGAAGGCGATGAGCTCAACTACCTCGAGCAACAACAGCGCGACCTCTTCCAAATCATCACCCTCGAAGACCAACGCGAAGAGATGCGCGAAGACGACACCAAAGCCTGGCGCGACACCAACCCAACAGCCGTCCCCGGCCCGTTCTACCTCGGCAAAGATAATCGCTCGATTGGCGCGTGGCTCAGCCCCTCAGGCAACCATATCCTCGTCGCCACCGCACCAAAAAAACGCCCAAGCGATCCAACCGACACCATGCCAGACTACATCACAGACGACGGCTATGTCTCCATCCACACCGTCCGCTCAAAGGTCGGACACCACACCCAAACCCCCGTCCAACTCACCCTCCTCGATCTCAAAGCCGAACGCATCATCGAACTCCCCTTCACCAATCTCCCCACAATCAACGACGACCCCCTCGCCTGGCTCAAAGAAGCAAACGCCGACGACCCAGAAGAAGCGGGGGATGCCAATGAATCTAAAACCGATGAATCCGATACCGACGAGTCAACTGATGAACCAAAGGAAGAGCCAAAGGAAGAAACAACCAAGCCCCGCCCAGTCTCCCACATGGGCACCCGCTGGAACGACGCCGGCACCATCGCCGCCGTCATGCTCAAATCTCACGACAACAAAGACCGCTGGATCGTATTGGTCGACACCACGCTCGAAGAACCAGAACTCACCACCGCCCACCACCTCCGCGACGACGCCTGGATCAACTGGGCCTTCAACGATTTCGGATTCATCCCAGCTACCAACACCCTCTGGTACCTCTCCGAAGAAACAAACTTTTCCCACCTCTACACCCGCACCCACCAAGGCACAATCAAGCAACTCACCGCTGGCGACTTCGAAGTCACTTCCCCAACATTCACCCACGACGCCAGCTTCGTCTACCTCCGCACCAACCAAAACCACCCCGGCATCAAAGAACTCCAACAACTCAACCTCACCACAGGCGAACTCAAAGCAATCACCAAACTCGCAGGCACCGTAGAGTCCTTCAAAATATCCCCCGATGAATCCCAAGCCATCATCACCTATTCAAACATCAACTCCCCGCCAGAACTCTTCCTCATCGACCTCGAACCAAACCCCCTCCTCCAAACCCAACCAAAGCAGCTCACCCAAACCGTCACCCGCGAGTTCAAAAACACACCGCTCCAAACTCCCCAAATCATCGCCATCCCCTCAACCCATACCGACCAACCAATCTACACCCGCCTCTATCTCCCCGACTCTGCCAAGTTCGAAGGCCCACGCCCCCTCGTCCTCTTCTCCCACGGCGCAGGCTATCTCCAACACGCCAACTACCAATGGTCCTACTACAAACGCGAACACATGTACCACACAATCCTCACCAACCTCGGGTTCATCGTCATCGCACCAGACTTCCGAGCATCCTCAGGCTACGGCCGAGACTGGCGCACCGCAATCTACCGAAAAATGGGCTACCCAGAACTCGAAGACTTCAAAGACGCAATCAACTACGCAGTAGAAAACCACAACGCCGATCCAAACAATGTCGGAATCTACGGCGGCTCCTACGGCGGATTCATGACCCTCATGGCCATGTTCCTCGAACCCGAAACCTACAAAGCCGGCGCCGCCCTAAGATCAGTCACAGACTGGGCCCACTACAACCACGGCTACACCTCCAACATCCTCAACACCCCCGACATAGATCCCGAAGCCTACAAAATAAGCTCCCCAATCAACCACGCCGAGGGCTTACAAGGCCACCTCCTCATGCTCCACGGCCTACAAGACAACAATGTCGTCGCCCAAGACATCATCCGCCTCACCCAAAGATTAATAGAACTAGAAAAACAAAACTGGGAACTCGCCCTCGCCCCAATAGAACCCCACGGCTACCACGAACCCTCAAGCTGGCTCGACCAAATGCGTAGGATTCACAAACTGTTTATCACTGAGCTAAAGTAGCAAACGGGTATATAATCCAAGAGGAGCCTTGTCATGCCGGAAGAAGTTGAACAGGACACATTTACGCTTTATTTCCCGGTAGATGATACTACGGAATCATTTGAAACCCTAGAAGAGTTTCAGTCCGCCATTGCTTTGATAGGATCCGAGTGGCTGTTTTTAGTAAATGGAAAGACCCAGTCTGGTGTTGAGCGGGATCGGCAGAGTGTAATTGAAATTCAGCTGAAAGATCTCGCTAATTCACTCAATCGGATGATGGCTGGAATTCGGAATGTTTCAATCAGCTTTAATGAGTTTATTTCCATGGGGGGTAGTCTGCAGAGAGATTATGCTGAAGTGCAAAAGCGGATAAGAGATTTGCATGATAATACGAGCCAGTTTTATTTATACTCACCTTCTTCTGCTCGAAAAAAATATTTGCTAGACATGTCGCAAAAGAGCACAAACTTTGGCGCAATGGCTTACGAATATATGATTTCAGAGCAGCTCGATCCATCCAAGGGCACGACTCATGCATTTGTTCTTTCAGATGTGCGAAGATTCTTGGCTGAGATTGCTCCGTTTGAAACAAAGCTTTCAATCATCCGCGATCAGTTTTTCGATGAGTTTTCATCCAAGAAAGATGATGTGATCGCAGATTTTACTCGCCAATTCGAGCGTTTGGAAAGTGCCTATAAGGCGAGCAAAGAGCTGACTGAACCAATTGAGTATTGGGAAACGAAACGGAGACGCCATCGGAGAACAGCATTCGTATTCCTTGTGTTTCTTGGAGGCGTTGGATTTGCTATCTATTGCCTTTGGGAAATGGCGTTCGAAATGCTCACAAAAAACACTTCGGTGGCCGTTGCTGCTACCGAAACGAGTGAAGCCGTGGCAAGAGTTGATCCACCTTTGTGGTTGCTCGGTCTGGTCGCATCAATCAGCCTTGTGATTATCTGGATCATCAAAATCCTCGTCAGGCTTCTACTCAGCAACATCCATCTTGCAGAAGACGCAGACGAACGAATAGTTTTGATAAACACATACATTACGATGTTGCGGATGGATGGAGTTTCGGCGGGATCAGCAAAAGAGAAACTCTATGATTCAATCTTCCGAACCGCATCTACAGGCTTAATCCACGGAGATGGAATGCCAAATCTTCTTCACACAAAGGTGATTAATAAAGTGATTGATGATAGTTGAGCCGGGTGCCATGCTGGTGGCGTCCCCGCCTCCTGCATGTCTTCTCCTCCAATCCCACCCTCTCCCTCTG
>NVSM01000064.1 GCA_002401225.1 bacterium | reverse complement strand
TCGGCCTGTTTCATATTTTATTGTGGTTTACAAAACCCTAAGKCGCGTCCAAACAATGCCTTAGAACATCAACTGCAACTGCACCCGAAACACGGTCTCGTGAGCGGTCAGCCCTAAGAACCCGGAAACGGATGGATCTGGAAGCACCAGCGAATCGACCGCACCAACGGTCAACGCGAAGGTTGAGTCGAAGGAATAGCTGATGTCTGCTGAGATTTTCGCTGCATGGCTCTCGGGGATCACATAGTAATTAAGCCCCACGGTCGCAAACCGATGGATGAAACCATCTGGCGTACCAAATCCGTTACGGAAAGTTTTGTCAATCCAGAAGGTCTCTAATCGGCCATAGATTTCGGTTTGGTCAGTGAGGAACCATCCGCCTTGCAGCAGGATCGCGTTATTCATAATCCCTAATGTGGTGGTTTCAAACTCCCAATCGGCCCATTGCCCGAAGTAGGCTGCGAAGAAGTTCCAGCCATCGCCTTCATGTTGGTAGTCAACTGTCCAGCTCCAGATCTGCCCGCTCTCGATCGGAACTCCCAAAAACCCCGGCGTAGTCGAGCCCGGATTGGTCTGTCCTTGGAACTGATACAAAAACCCGAACCCGATCTTGCTGCCTGAGTTGGCACCTTGGAAGTTTGTGAARTCGGTGAACTGATCCCACGAACCTTGCAGCTTCCAGTCGCCTCGGAACCCGAAGCTGAAGTCTGCTTCGGACTCATCATTAAAGGCCGAGTTGTCATCTTCGCGCGAGCCTACATATCGCCCGCCATCGGTGATATTGGCTTCCCAAGCGAAGGTATCGGAGACATGCCCGAGTGCCATCCCTTGGGTATAGCCCGGCCCGAGCAGCTCGGATGCGATCGAGCGATCGATCGCGAGTTGGTTTCCTGAGCTGATTGATTCCTCTGTTAAGAGCACATGGCCGAACTGCCCGAACTTGAAGTAGTACCCTTCGCGTTTGCCTGCGAAGTTGTATTGGGCATACGCATCGAGCAGCCGAGGCGTGCCGGTCGAACCGGCCAAAGGCGATCCTGTGCCTCGCCCTCTCGAAACTTCTGCGTCGCCGAAGTCCATTGATACACGGAAGTTAAACTGCGAAGAAACAATCGAACCATCAAACGCGATCTGCGTGCGAGGCTGGGAGAACCCATAGGTTTTCTCGTTCCCAGGCGCAATAAACTGGGCTTTCCGCTCTGAAAAGGTGTATCTGGTCTGTGACAACACCGAGATTCGCATCGAAGAGTTGTCTGCCCGTTCGACAAACCATCCGGTTTCTGCACCTTCTGGCTGATGGGCACGGACCCAAGCAGCAAGATCGCGTGATCCCAGAGCAGATGATTCCAAAGAATCCAAGCTCCCCGCCAAAGCCAGCGAGCTGCACAACGGGATGAGACATCCCGCTGCGACCAATGCGTGCGTATTCTGGTTCATTTTTGGAATCAGTTGCTGAATTAATCGTTTCATTGCGTATCCATTTCTCATCAACTCGCCTGCGCCAAAATGGGTCGCAAGGTATCTTCAGAAATATAGCGCACACGATCCCCGGAAAATGATCCTTCGAGCACGCGTTCTCCCTGTTTTCGTCGGCCATGCGAGCGAGTCGCCAACAAACATCGCTCCAAATCATCACCAAACCGGCCAAATTCCCACCGAACATCAATGTGTTCAGATTGCGTAAACAATGCGACGGCTTGTGTTTGGATCAGTTTTCCTCCATACAGTTGCTCACTCACCGATCTGTATTGCACTGAGCAAGGGAGCACATAATGTCGAACGATCAATCAGCCATCAAATCGACCATCCTTGTGGTTGACGACGAGCCCGATATCGTCGAGTTGATCACCTACAACCTCGAACAACATGGGCACCGTGTAATTAGTGCCAATAATGGCATCTCGGCGATGGAACTGGCGAAATCGCAAAGCCCAGATCTGGTGGTGCTCGATGTCATGATGCCCGGGCTCACCGGGATCGAAGTTGCCAAACGATTGCGGGCACAGTCCGAGACCAGCTCATTACCCATTATCATGCTCACGGCCAAATCAGCAGAAGCAGACGAACTCGAAGGGCTTGGGGTTGGGGCGGATGACTATATGACCAAGCCGTTCTCGATGCAGGTGCTGATCGCTCGGATCAATGCCCTGACCAGAAGAACCACCACATCGCAATCCGAGCGCACAGGCTCACTCAAACTCGGGCCAATCTCGATCGATCTTGATGAACACATCGCCAAGGTCGATGGGCAAGCGATCTCGCTGACGATCACCGAGTTTCGTATTTTATGTGCGTTGGTGAACAACCAGGGCAAGGTGCTTTCTCGCCCGGCGTTGATCTCCAATGCGATCGGGCCGGGGGTTGCGGTGACCGAACGAACGATCGATGTGCATGTGACTGCGCTTCGCAAAAAAATCGCTCCTCATTCATCCATGATCGCTACAGTCCGAGGCGTGGGCTATCGCGCTGATCCGCCAAAAACAGACTCAGACTAACACCCCATATGCACGCACACTCGAATCAAAGTGAAACCCAAAGCAGCAACTGGATCATGGCGATCTCGATCGCTTCTGGATCGCTCTTGGTTGGTGTCTTTGTACCGATGTTTTTGCTCGTCACTCTTGGCTCACTTTTCTGGCTGGCGTTGATCATCAATACACTTGTTCGCACGAAACGCCAACTCGCTGATCGTGTTCGTATCGTCGAACAATCGAGCGTTGAATCGACCCGAGCATCTGCCTTGCTCACGAGCCTGATTCACTCGGCCAATATCCCGATTTTGAGTACCAACCAGGACGGTGTTGTTTCGCTGATCAACCAACGGGCACTCGATACACTGGGGATTACACCGGCCATGATTGGTCGGCGTTTTGATGAAGTTTTAACCCAGCCTGTACTCAATGATCTTGAAGCCTCTGCCCSCTTGGGCGAAGCAGGGCATGCTCGGCTTACGCTTGCAATTATGGGCCAAATGCGTGTTTTTGATGTTGCTGCCGATCTGATACCGTTCTCGAAAGGCGTGGTGCTCACCTTCGAAGATATCACGGAACTCTCGCGAGCGATGACACTCAAGGCGGACTTTGTTGCGAATGCAAGCCATGAGCTTCGCACGCCGMTCRMKKCSATMAWSGGTKYWWCTGAAACCCTGGCAGGCCCAGCCAAGGACGACGAGCAGATGTCGGCTCGGCTCATCGAGATGATCACGAACAATGCCAATCGGCTTGAGCTGCTCGCTGGAGATTTGCTCGATCTTTCCAAGCTCGAATCTGAAGATCAGCTTCCTGATATCGAAGCTGTTTCGATCCATGTAGTGTTCGATAAAGTGATCGCCGAGCTCTCGCCCAATGCCGATCGACGAGGGCTTACTCTTGTTGCCAAAATTGAAGACGGACTTGACGAGATCATCACCGATCAATCGATGCTCGTGCTCGTACTTCGGAACCTCGTTGGTAACGCGATCAAGTTTGCTCATGAAGATACAGCTGTGCAGCTTGTCGCCAAACGGGCGATGATCGCGATCGATCGCACAGCACCGATTCCCACGAGTCTTGATCGAGCGATGGGCGTGACGATCGAAGTGATTGACAAAGGTATTGGCATCCCGCTTGCCCAGCAACAGCGTGTGTTCGAACGGTTTTATCAGGTCGATGATGCCCGGACGGGATCGGGTGCCAAGCGAGGCACAGGGCTTGGATTGGCGATCGTCAAACACGCTGCCCGGCGGCTTGGTGGCTCGGTCAAACTCGAAAGCGTCCATCAGATCGGGACCACCATCACGATCGAACTCCCCCACTGCACTAATGCGAAGCCTTGATCAATGATCCCCAACCCTTGTTTTTGGAAGAATAACACGATTGGTCTTTGTTTTTGCTTCAAAAACGGGCAAGATTCGTGCGATCCGCCTCAGCGGCGCTTTTGATCGGGTCGATCTTAGAGAGAAGGCATCGGCATCTTGAATGATGGCGATTTGGGTCTGGGCTGATATGATTCAGGCAGACCTCCAGACGGACATCAGCACGAATACTTATGGGCAAAGACGGATCCAAACCAAATACCAAGCCAGCAACGCGAACTGGCTCGAAAAACGGAAGCAAGAGCAACGCCAAAGGCGGGGCGAAATCTCCACGCCGATCGGTTGTCCAGATCAAAGGCAAATCCGTCAAGCAACAGTTCGCCGACCTGCTCGCCAACCCGCAGCTCTTCTGGGGGGCGCTCGCCTATATGCTCTTTGTGATCATCGTTGGATCAACGATGCTCTGGGCTCGTGGGCAATCGAAAATCGATATCGGGCAAGTCATGCGTCAGACCCGCAGCGCGCGTGTCGAGTTTAATACAGAAGATGTTCAGCAATCGCAGATGCATCGCGAAGCTGCTCGGCTCAATGTGCCTCGGGTGTATTCGGCAGACATGCCAATGCTCGAAGAGATCCGGGCGGATTTATTGAATCTTCCCAGAACACTCGCAGGCGTGAGCGCACTCGACGAGGTCTCGCGTGATATCCGTATCCGCTTTGGGCTCAACGAAGAATCGTTCACCGCTTTGGGACAGATCGCCAATGATGAGCCGATGCTTGATCGCTGGACGAATCAGGTGACGACACTCAACGAGATTTTGCGTCGTCGGCCGATGCTCAATCGTCAATCTTGGCAGAACGCGACTCAGGAAGGGCTCAACACCCAGATCGAGCTGCGGTATCCATCGCCGATTGTCGATCAAGCAACTACGCCCCCATCTCACCAACGCATCAGCCGAGATGACGCGATCAACATCGACAAGAAAGATCAACTCGCCGCCGAGATCGCACGGATTGTTCGCATCGCAGGGTTTAGTAACCCGACGAGCGAGATCGTGCGTAAGCGATTGCTCAACGAGCCTCGCCCAAGCTTTGCGTATAACGACGCAGCCACTGCACAAGAGATGAAAAACGCAGCCAAGCTGATTCAGCCTGTGCGTCGAACGGTAACGATCGGCCAGCGGATTTATTCGCGTGGCGATGTACTCGAACAACCTGCATATGCACTCGCTAAACGCGAGAATCAAGAATACAAAGCACATGGATCGAGCGGAGCACGCAAATGGCTCGGCGTCCTCGCAGTCTATGGGATGGTSGGCGCACTCGGACTCTTACTGGGCGGCTACATCACACGCTATTGCCCGAAGATCGCATCCAAACCCGGACGCATCGGATGGATGGCCGGATTGGTTGTGCTTGCAATCGTAAGCGCGACGATTATGGGCGTGGTTGATCCGCGACTGGTCTGGCTCGGCACGATCACACCGATTGTATTGATCGCCGTATTGATCACGATCGCCTATGACCAACGCACAGGCTTGGCGATTACTGGAATCGCGGCATTGCTTGTTTCGATGTCATTAGAAATGCACACCGGGCTCTTTGCGATATTGCTCATCGGGATCGCGGGCGCGATCGCCCAGCTTGGTGATCTTCGTGAACGCCGAACATTGATCCGCATGTCGTTCGTCATCGCCTTTGCATTGAGCATTGCTTCGATGCTTGATCAGCTGATCAACCTGCCCACGATCGGCGCAGGGCCGGGCGTGATTGCCGGTGCGATCTTAGGAGCTGGGGCACAATCGTTTACTGCTGGGCTTTTGGTTGGCGGGATCGCACTGTTTATCTTACCATTTATTGAACGAGTCTTTGATATCACCACAGGCATGACGCTGATCGAACTTCGTGATTCGAAGCAACCGATTTTGCGAGAGCTTCAACAACGCGCCCCGGGCACTTACAACCATTCGCTTAATGTCGCATCGATCGCCGAGAGCGCAGCCGAGGCTATTGGTGCCGATGCGTTGTTGACCTATGTGGGATGTTTGTATCATGACATTGGCAAGATGAACAAGCCGATGTATTTTATTGAGAACCAATCGGGCGGCCCAAACAAGCACGACAAGCTCACGCCTGCGATGTCGCTGTTGGTAATTGTCGGACATGTCAAAGATGGCTCCGAAATGGCCCGCGAGCATGGGCTACCTAAATCATTGCGTCATTTTATCGAAGCGCATCATGGGACGACGCTGGTGGAATATTTCTATCGCCGGGCTCGCGAACAGGCTTCGCAGATGGATGAAGAACGCAGCGCCGAGCAGATTTTGCAGGAGGCTGCCGAGCAGTTGCCCGACGAGGTCGACTATCGCTATCCTGGCCCGCGCCCACGCACCAAAGAGGTGGCCATCACCATGCTCTCTGATGCGGTCGAAAGCGCAACTCGAACACTGACCGATCCAACCCCCGCCCGCATCGATGCCCTCGTGCGATCACTGGCCAACAAACGCCTGATGGATGGGCAGTTCGATGAATGCGACCTGACCTTCCGCGAACTAAGCATGATCTGCGAATCGATCTCGAAGACCGTCGCGAGTATTTATCATGGTCGGATTCGGTATTCGAGCGATGAGGATGAGAAGAAAACTGAGGACAAGCCAGAAGCCAAGCCAGATTCCAAAACAGATTCAGCTCGCTCGGCCTAACGCTTTGCTGAACAAATTTACTTCTTTCGGTTCTTGTGCTGCGTCTTGGTGCTTTTCATCTTGCCGGTTTTGTGCTTGGTTCCCAGCTCAGTAAACATCGCGATCGCCAGCATAACCATGCCTACAAACACAAGAACAACAATAGCAATAATGATCCATGCTGGCATGAGTAGCTCCTTTAGCTCATAAGAGCATACCAGATTCTATGCCTTTGGCAAGTAATCTCCGAGCTACTGATCATCTTGTTTATTGAGCCAAGAGCGTATTTTTCCTGCCTCGCCTGAAGCGAAGTAAAAGAGTGTGCCGTGATTTCCCCAATGGCGGAGTTCATCGACATGCCCGTGGGCGGCATTGAACATCTTGGCGACGGCTGTGGGCACCATCGTGTCTTTGCTTGCGTAAAGATGCAGGGTTGGGACATCCCGGATCGCTGGGGCGAGCACCAACGGATCGAGCCGACTATTGGCGAGATAGCTTTCTTTGAGTTCGTCRRYSKGMWCKGMKNGYTGRYNCWKGAMCGKTSWWRNNTYTMMGGMRGMSCRMKSYTSAKSSSAMSCKASYMKYGRSKRYCGNACYGASSRAGTCACCGCCGCCGCCGATGAGTATCAGCCGGATTGGTCGATTTGGAAACGCAAGCTGCAATCGAGCTGCAACGGCTGGCGAGACGAGCGCCCCAGCGCTGTACCCAAGCACCACGATCGGCTTGTTGGTAAGCAATGGATGAAGCTCATCTGTTGCGCGAACCAATGCTTCGACTGCGTAGGCATGCTCGGCGATCATATCGTCGGCAGCCTGGGCGATTTGATTGCCCAAGGATTCGAGATCGGTATCTGGATATATCTGGAACCCGCTTTCGATTGATGGAAACTCTTCGTATGCTTGATCGAATAATTCCCTAAGAGATGCCATGTAAACATCAGCCCGACGCTCGAACTGTGATTGTGTTTTCTTGGTGAACTCAGCGGGCAGATCAAACCTACTTTGCTTACGCTGATCTTCATTTTGCTGATCTTCAATCCATTTGGTCCGTTGGGCTCGTCGGACTCGCCGATCGATCGCCTTTGGGCTGGTAAGGAATGTGGCCGATTCAAGATACGCGCTGGCATAGCCAAAGCTACGAAGTCGATTGGTCAGCCGATGTTCATATTTAGTCTCGTACAATCCAGTGATGTGTACGATGAGCCCTTCTGCATTTTCGGGGATGATCTCAGGGACAGCCATGCGCAGCCCATCGTTGAGTTGCCACTCTGCTTCGACCCCTGTGGGCGCGAAGCCATAGATGGCAGAGGCCAACGAAACTCGTGGCTTTTTCTTTCCGATCTCACGATCAATACGCTCATATTCAGCGCGTAGGCGTGCTGTCGGGCCGGTGAGATAGCTTGCATTTTGATCGAAGTCAGAAACCCGAGGCGTGCCGTCATCGAGCACCGTTGGATTCAAATCGCCATCTCGGCGATCTTTCCATACGCGTACAAGCCCATGGTCATCGATCTGGGAATACAGCAGATCATCGGTCACCCAACTCTTGGCGATATCGACGCCTTTGGGTCCCATCTGCTTCCAAGGCCCTCGGAGTTGATCAAGAGTGACCATCGAACGCTCAATGACCTTTGGCGTATCGACCAAGCCTTCAACACCGGCAAGATCAAACTCCGGCCAAGAATCATCGGGCATAGGCACGGGCGATCGTGATCCGCCCGCCGCCTGACGAAACGAGAAGCATCCGCCCATCGCGCATGACAGGGCTATGAGGAACAAACACAGGACACTATTGGATCGGCTTTGATACATGTACAACGATACCGCCTCRCGYCAGWRYGAATGACACATTACTCGTGTTTTATAGCCTTTTTATAACATCACTCAGACAACTCGCCCATGAGCTTTTTGTTAAACGCTTTGGTGGCTCCGGGGGCAAGGGCGAACCATTTCCAGTTTTCGGTGCCTACGAGTTGGCGGGCGGTGATATTGATCTGCCCGACATGAAAACTGTAATGATCGATCTGACGAACGACGGCTGCGTTGACCGTGTGTTCGACGCTTCGAATCGTAATGATCTTGTTGAGATCATCGTTGGTTAATGAATCGAAGGTCTCGAAAAGAACCTGCCAGCCTTGATCGAATCTGGCCATGATCTTGGCGCGTTCATCAGCGGTGTGTTGCGTTGGATAATCGAACTCTTGATCTCGATCACGCGATGCTTTCTCGCCATCGGTGGTGAGAAAATCCGTCCATCGGCTGAGCATGTTGCCGGCGAGGTGGTTGGCGATGATCGCACAGGAGTTGAGCCCCGGTGCGAGGATAGCGAAGAACTGGGCATCATCGAGTTGATCGAAGGCGTGGAGGGCGAAGGCGCGTTGGCGGGTGAAGACTTGATGCCAAAGAACAATGGTGTCAGAAGGGAGTGGATTGGTGTACTGAACATTCATAACGGTGCTTTATCCAACGGGTGCTGTGGAGAGTGGATACCCAAGGCTCGTCAACACCCCCCCGCCAATCTCTTCGAAGATACGCACACTCTCATCATCGAGTTCGTTTTTCCATCCACCTGCAACACCCTTGCGTACATGTGATTTATTGTCAACCTGTCCGCTGTCTCGGCCGCCGGACATTTTTTTGAATGATGAAGTCTCGACAGCCTTTTGAATTGTTTCATCATCCGCTGCAACATCAAGGAACTCAAAGAGTGCCTTCGCCTTTGAAAATGGGTCTTCGAGTGCGTGTTCATATTGCAACTCATAGTAGTTTTCCTGATGAGCAGCCCCCCACGCCCGCGCTTTGGCGATATATGAAAGCCAATGGCTTTCGACAAAGTAGCGAGTGTAGTCACTTTGGGTTGGGAATCGAGCCCGGAAGTTTGTTTCGTTATCGCGGATATTGTGATGCCATCCAGAGATAACGCCGTCGCGTCCATCGCGGATAATGTGGATCACGCGCATCGTCGGGAAAAGTTGTTCAAGAACATCAAGTGCCAATGCGTGTTCGGGGGTTTTCTCTGCGATAACTTGGACCGCTGCCGGATCTTTACTCGCAGCAACCCACTTGCGTTGAAGCACGCACGCAGCATGCCTGACGATCTCGACTCCATCATCATTATCGAAGACATTGACTGGACCAGCCCGTTGCATTGTGTTGTACTTACTGAGTGCTTGTGACACAATCGCGGCAAGAAAGTTTCCAAAGCAGGCTTCGCCACGACAACATATTTGAGGATGCGCTCCGAGCAGGCCTTGCATCCATGTTGTACCAGATTTCTGACAACCAACAATAAACACCCGAGGCAAAGCATCTGCAAGGGCTGGAGTACGATTGGAGTCAGTTGGCATTTTGATCTCGATATGTTTCGTTGGGTGTACACCAACTCATCGGCCATTCAACACCATGCTCATTAAGAAGCATAAAACCGTCTTTGAACCAATCAGAGTTCTTCCTGATACCATTTATCCAGCACATCACGCCACTCGTCGAGTGTCTTGACATAGATGAACTGTTTTTCACCTCGTCGGCCTTGGGATGATGAGAGGCAGGAAGGGGTGGGAATAGGATTGGTTCATGTTGGCTCAGAACTTCGATGGGCCGTTCTCTAGTGCCATGTTGATGAGCTTGACCATCTCCTCTCGGTTCTTCGATGCGAGCATCCAGCCTGGGAGCTTGAAGAGCCCTTGCGGGCGGCGTTCAAGTTGGATATGCTCCCGAATAGCAACAAGATGCTGACGGTTGTAAGCCCAAACCTCTCCATGTTGAGTGGGTACTCGCCAATAGAAACTAACCATGTCCTCCTGTTCTAACAGCAGGGATTTGCTGTTACAACTCTCGCAAAATATCCACATCGGGCCATGCCGGCGGCTGCTTCGGACTCTGGTGCAGCACGCGGGTGTATGAATGTTGGAAGACTTCACCACACGGCAACCTTTGCCGTCGTCCCAATCAAATACCTCGCTGGGCAGCGGCGAGTCCTTCAATGATAAACGGATCTCTTCTGGATCCCCCTTCACCTCTTGCTTGAGGACGGCATAGCCACTTGCAGATTCGCAGCAAGATGGGCAAGAGTATTGCTCGGGCGACTCTGACCATTGCACTTGTGTTGATTCATTCGACATACCACTGCTCCAATACTTCTCGCCACTCTTCGAGTGTCTTGACATAGATAAACTGTTTTTTTACTTCGTCGGCTTTGGGATGATGGGCCGCGAACTTGATGCCGAATTTTCGCATGTTCTTGGCGGTCATCAGCTCCGGGTCGCGTGTGTTGGCGTTGACCGCCAGTGCAAGATCGAAGTGTTGTTCTAACACCTCGCGTTGCTCAGCGATGGTAGGGGCTTGGGGATCGTTGCCGGCGAGAATAGTTCTTGCCTGGCGGAAGATCCAGGGGTTGCCGATGCAGCCACGCGCGACACTCACACCTGTTAACCCGGTGTAGCCGATCATGCGGAAGATTTGGTTGACATCCCAGATATCGCCTGAGCCAAAGATCAAACGATCGGGATTACGATCGACGAGGCGTTTGAGTGGGTCCCAGCGAGATGGGCCGAGGTATTTTTGTTCGACGGTTCTGCCGTGGACGGTGACCCAGGCGCACCCGAGGTCATAGCAGGCGTCGAAGAGGTAATCGAAGTTGCGTTGCATCTCTTCGGTGTCGTCGAATGATCTTCGCATTTTGACCGTCACCGGGATCGCATCGGGGACGGCTTCGCGGACAGCACGCAGGATGTGGATGGCCCCGGCGGGTTCTTTGAGCCAGTGTCCGCCTCGGGATTTTTTGGAGATTTTTTTCACCGGGCAGGCGAGATTGATATCGATGGCAGCGAAGGTACCCGCGCCATCGGATCGCAGCTCGCCGATTCCTGATTCGACCATCTTGCGGTATTCTTTGTGCGAGCGTTTTCCCTGCTCAATCATCTTGACAGCCCCGGCTGCCATCTCGCCGGGGTCGTTG
>NVSM01000063.1 GCA_002401225.1 bacterium | reverse complement strand
TTTGTCAGTTGAGTGGTGTCACTGCATACCCAATCAATATGAATAGTGCTGACATAACTATATTATCAAATAACAGGGGAGTTGCATTTACAGGAGGTGCGAAACTCATGGGCCATTCATCTCTTTTTGATGGTGGTGTCCTATTGAGATCTGGATCAGGTAGTGTTTCTAGGTTCGGTTTTATGAGTAATGTAGGTGTAATATGGGGGTTGATTCAAATACAATCGGACGAGGTTTTCAGGATGTTGGATTCTGCGTTTGCACTAACCAGAACAAAGGGTGCTGCCGGTACAGAGGTAGACGACTATACAACTTTAGCACAACACGATACAAAAACAAATAAATCAGACTTAGCAACTGAAACTGATTTAGGTTTAAACGGTACAACGTTGGATGTTAACAATAGACAAATACTTAGATTTAAAGGAGAATACACATCTGATCAAACATTAACGTTATCGAATGTGTCTGAAATGGTTGAGTTTAGGGCTCAGATTGAGAATACAGGTACAGCGAATGAGTTAACATTTTCAGGTATTTCAATGTACTTCAGGAAACTACCAACAGGTGTTTTATTTAGTTCAGGGGTTATGACTTTCCCAGATAATACTAATATAAAATACAATCTAATTGGTACATTATATGACGGTGTTTTTGATTGTGATATAAAAACAAGAATAGCATAAAAATAAAATCTCTACTTTGTTTTTATTTGGGAATGGTTTTATATATATTAGAACCATTCCCTGAATATTACTGACTAAGTATATGGTGGTTTTACACACAATTTTTTTACAGATAAGTAACTACGAAAATATAGGTTTTAAATCTATACTTATTGCAACTATTTTAGCTTTACTAGGTGTCGTCAGATATCTATACATAAGTAAAGAAAAAGCTTTAAAAGATAAAAGTAAAAGAGTAGTAGAAATCCTAAAAGAAAAAGACGACAAAATAATGGCTGTAATTTCTGCACACCAAAACGACTTAAAGGAATCTAATAGCGATATGAAGGAGGTTGTTGAAAAATACCACCTTTTTACACAACACCTAAAAGATGCAGTTAATGCAAGATTACCCAAATAGTGATATAATCCAACTCAGAAAAGAAAGGGAATTAACAAGAAATGTTTTTCTTGTTTTAACCAAAGAGATAGAGCAGATATTGAATGTGTTTAGGATAGATTATGGTGTTACTTTAATAACATGGTCTGACCTTGTTGAATTCGATCTGGATACATTATATCCGGTTAACGATAAAGTAAAATTCATGAAAACACAACAGTGTGATGATAGTATGGTTTTTGAAACTTACATGGAACCCGGAGGTGATTTCGGATTACATCACCACGATATAGTGGAATCTGTTTTTATAAAATCAGGTAACTTAGTAGAATTGGAGAGAGGTGGTAAAAAATACATAGAGGGGGATACTGTTATATACTCAGCTAATGAGAAACACAAACCAACATCCACAGTAGGGAGTGTATATTCTGTTGTATTCACAAGAAAAATATAACGTCTACATGATAACCCCTGAATACAACACCCACGATGACTCTGGTATCCCCAGGGTCATTTTTTTCATTAAAAACGATATAACATACATAAAAGATATTAAACGTCTCAGAAGTCGTTTAAATGTATTGACCCATGTAAACAATAAAAACAATAATAAGAGTTCTATACCTTAAGGAGAGAAATTCATGAAATTAACACGTCGTGGTTTTGTTGGAACAATTGGTCTAGGTACGGCCGCCGGAATTTTATCTGGCACAGTACTTCCTGTTCGTAGTGCGAAAGCTGCTCCGGCAGAAGTCGAGATTTTTGATGGCGGCATTATGCAGCTTAATCAGAACGAGAGTGCTCGAGGCCCAGGTCCAAAGACTATGCAAGCCATACATTCTCATGTTACCAAAAGGCTTGGTAGAGGTTATGCGCCCGATCATGTTCGCGAGCTTACCTCAACAATTGCCGGCTTTTACGATTTGGAAAATGACAATGTAATTGTTGGAACCGGTTCAACGCCGATACTTGAGGGTGCAGTAAGAGCTTTTTGCGCTGATGGTAGGCATCTGGTTTCGGCTGTACCTACGTATTCTACCTGTGCACAAACAGCAAGACGCATGGGTGTAGAGATGAAAGGGATTGACCTTGATAGCGAGCTAAACATCGACCTTGATGCAATGGCTGACGCTGCCAAAGGTGCTGGATTGGTTTATTTTTGTAATCCAAACAATCCCACTGGCACGGTACATTCGCCTGCCGCAGTAGAAAGCTTTGTGCGGAGCATTATGCGTGAGTCACCTGACACAACAATTCTTATCGATGAAGCTTATATAGACTACGTTGCAGACTCAGCTATGAAGACTGCGCTGCCACTGGCAATGGAATTTGAGAATGTCTTTATAAGTCGTTCATTTTCCAAGGCGCACGGCATGGCTGGCCTAAGAGTCGGGTACGCACTGGGTCAGGCACAAACAGTGGGCGCTGTTCGTACCGCCTGGAACATGGGTGATATCAACATGCTTGCAGCTATCGCGGCGATAGTCGCCTTGCAAGATAAAGAACATCTAATCTGGGAACGGCAAGAGAATACCGAGGTTCGAGCCTTCACTACAGCGGCGTTTCGCGATTTAGGTTTCGACGTAGTTGAGTCTCACACCAATCACATCTTCGTTAACTTGCGCCGGCCAGCAAGTGAGTTTCGTGCAGCCTGTTTGGAACACAAGATATTGGTAGGGCGTGATTTTCCTCCCATGGAGAATACTCATTGCCGCATATCTATGGGCAGCCGAGAAGAAATGATAACGGCGGTTGAAGTTTTTCGCCGTGTGCTGGGCTAAGTACTTTACGGAAAGGCATAGCACGATAGATACAGCCTAGCTCAGAATATTGGCTATTTATTTTGAGTACGTAAATTTTGAATTTCACCGCTTTTTAAACGAGCCTGGTAGCTTTTCATTTCACGTTTAACTATTGGCGCAAGAATATACAGGCCCAACACATTCGGCAGTGCAATGGTAAAAACCAGAGCGTCGGAAAAATCCAGCACCGCATCCAGTTGAATCATGCAGCCAAGAGCGCCGAAGATACAGAACCCAATTTTAAAAATTAATTCAGCTGTTTTTGATTCGCCAACCAGATAAGTCCAGCCTTTTAATCCATAGTAAGACCAGGACAACATCGTTGAAAAGGCAAACAAAATAGCAATAAAAGAAAGCGGCCCGGTTGACCAACTGAGCGTATCGCCGAATCCTTTTGAGGTGAGTTCAACGCCCTGCATACCGTTACCCGCCATGCCCGGTTCGTACACAGTAGTTAAAATAACCAGAGCGGTGAGGGTGCAAACAACGACGGTATCTATAAACGGCTCCATCAATCCGACATAGCCTTCGGTAACAGGCTCATTTGTGCGCACGGCTGAATGGGCAATGGCGGCAGAGCCTATACCCGCTTCATTGGAAAAAGCAGCACGTTGAAAGCCGAGAATCATTACCCCGAGCATACCGCCAGACATGGCCTGGGGGCTAAATGCTTCGGTAAATATAGCGCTGATAGCCCAGGGAACTTTATCCGCATTAAGTGCAATAACAAGCAGGGCTCCAACAATGTAAGCCAAGGCCATAAAGGGCACCAGCTTGCTTGTTACTTTGGCAATGCTCTTTATGCCACCAATAATAACAACACCCACAACCACCGCCAGCACAGCGCCAAACAGCCAGCCTTTGTCGAGGAAATAACTTTCGCTGCCGCCAGTGGCGAATACAAATTGCTGAAAGGCTTGATTAGACTGAAACATATTGCCGATGCCAAGGCAGCCAATCACAATAGACAAAGCATAGAAATAAGACATGGGTTTGCCTAACCATGCGAGATTACGTTCTTCCAAACCCATTTTTAAGTAATACATGGGTCCGCCTGAAATACTGCCATCCGGATTGGTTTGGCGATACTTTACCCCAAGGACACACTCGGCAAATTTGGTCGACATGCCCAAGAAGCCAGCGACAATTAACCAGAACGTGGCGCCGGGCCCACCGATGGTAATTAAAATAGCAACACCGCCAATATTGCCGATACCAACCGTGCCAGACACGGCAGTTGCCAATGCTTGAAAGTGGGATAACTCGCCTTTGTGTTCGGGCTTGCTGTAATCCCCACGCAATAATTGAAAAGCATGTTTGAAGCCGCGCAGGCTTAGAAAATTAAGATAGAAGGTAAAGAATACTGCCGCGGAGATCAGCCACAAAATGATTAAAGGTAGCTGGCTTCCGAAAATACTAACTTCAAAAAAGATGAAGCTGGATATTGCTGCAGTTAATGGCTGCATGGCCGCGTTTATTGTTTCATCTATGCCCGCGGCAGATGCTGGAAGGCTGAGCAGCAGAAGAATAAGGGCAGTGAGTGACTTGGCTATAGCAGCGGGCCGTAGGAGTTCTATATAATGCTTCATTCTCAATTCTTTTAGTTTGTTAAGTTAAACCAACTCTATGAATCAGCGTCAAAAAACCGCAACAGTGCACACCATTTCACCCATCGATGGCTCGGTATATGCCGAACGGCCACTAGCGAGCGAAAGTGATATTGAACAGTCTATTGTTTTATCACGCTCGGCGCAAAGGCAGTGGCAACTCACCAGTATTGATGACAGGGCAGCTATCTGTGAGCTGGCGGTGCAATATTTTGAGTCCAGGCGGGATCAAATCGCCGAAGAGATCACCTGGCAGATGGGCCGCCCCATTGCATACAGCGGACTTGAAATAAACGGCCTGGCGGAACGGGCGCGTTATATGATCTCAATAGCCCAGCAAGCGCTAGCCGATGAAGTACCTACTGAAAAAGAGGGCTTTAAACGGTTTATACGGCGAGATCCCGTAGGCATTGTACTTACAGTGGCTCCGTGGAATTACCCGCTGCTCACTACGGTAAATTCAGTAATACCGGCATTAATGGCAGGCAATAGTGTGTTGTTAAAGCCCTCGGCTCAAACACCTTTGTGCGGTGAACACTTTATCAGTGCGTTTAAGGCTGCAGGCCTGCCAGACGGTGTTTTACAGTGTTTGCATTTAAGCCATGAAAACACAGCCAAAATTATTAATCAGGCGGCGGTGGATTTTGTCTGTTTTACCGGGTCGGTGGCAGCGGGGCAAAAAATTGAACAAGCAGCCGCTGGCACTTTTCTTGGCCTTGGCTTAGAACTGGGGGGTAAAGACCCAGCCTATGTGCGTAGCGATGCCGACCTGGATTACAGCGTAGCCGAATTAGTTGATGGTGCTTTTTTCAATTCCGGTCAATCCTGTTGCGGCATAGAAAGAATTTATGTAGATGAATCACTGTATTCGAAGTTTGTTGAATCCTATGTGGCGCAAGTTAAAAATTATCAACTGGCTAGTCCGTTGTTGGCAGACACAACTCTGGGGCCAATGGTAAGAACCGCCGCCGCGGACTGGGTGCGTAAGCAGATCAGTGAAGCAGCTGCTCAGGGTGCAACCGCCTGTATCGACTCTGCTCTATTTGCCAATAACAAAATAGACACACCATATCTTGCACCACAGGTATTGATTAACGTTGACCATAGTATGTCAGTTATGCGCGATGAAAGCTTTGGGCCAGTTGTCGGTATCATGTCGGTTAAAAATGACGAACAAGCTTTGCAACTTATGAATGACAGCGACCTGGGCTTAACGGCATCGATATGGACGCGTGATCTGGATTGTGCAGAAGCGCTGGGTGATCAGCTGCAAACAGGTACGGTGTTTATGAACCGCTGTGACTATCTTGATCCGGCGCTAGCCTGGACTGGCGTAAAAAATACCGGCCGTGGTGCTACTTTATCGAAGCTGGGCTACGATCAACTGACTCGTGCAAAATCTTTTCATTTGAAAACGATTTAAAGGAATAACCCAATCAATGAAAATCGGAATTCTAAACACAGATGCACTAAAGCCGGAGTTTGTCGCTGTGTATGGTGAATACCCGGATATGTTTGCCAAACTGTTGCTGGCAGTCGACCCAAAGCTTGAGTTGGTAACTTATGAAATTCTACGCGATGAGTATCCCCAGGACATTAACGAGGTTGATGGCTATGTGATTACCGGTAGCAAGCTAAGTGTTTATGACGATGTGCCGTGGATTAACAAACTCAAAAGCTTTGTCAGGGAATTACACGCGGCGAAGAAAAAAACCGTAGGTATTTGCTTTGGGCATCAGTTGATCGCCGAAGCCTTGGGCGGTAAGACAGCTCAGGCAGAGCAGGGCTGGTGTGTTGGCGTGCAAACAACAACATTCACTGGCGACGCATCGCGGTTTGGTACAGCTGGCTCGGCGTTCCAGCTTATTTCCAATCACAAAGATCAGGTGCAGGAACTACCAGAAGGTGGAACATTACTGGCGAGTACCGAGTCTTGCCCCATGGCGATGACTTCTATAGGTAATCACATTCTAAGCTTTCAAGGGCATCCGGAATTCAGCAAAGAATATGCCAGAGCCTTGCTTGATATGCGCAGAGAAATATTTGGAGAATCAGTGTATCAAGCGGCGGTAGATTCTTTGCAGCAACGAGATAACAGTGAGCAAGTTGCTAACTGGATATTAGAATTTATTGCTGATTAGTTATTGTGAAAACCTAATACGGTTTATCGCCATCAATGGTGATTCGCTCAAGACGTCTATGGGCTGGAAAATAATCATTGATGGGTTTGTGCTGTGTGCTGCGATTATCCCAAATTGCAATACAGTTTTCTTCCCAGTTAAATCGACAACTGTATTCTGGCGTAGTCACGTGTTCGTAGAGAAAGCCGAGCAAGGCTTCACTTTCTTTTTTGCTTAATTCCAGAATGCGCGTGGTAAACAAGCAATTTACAAAGATGACTTTCTTGCCGCTTTCAGGATGGGTGCGAATTACCGGATGCACAACCGGTGGATTGTCAGCCACTGCCTGTGCAAGTCGTTCTCTGCCGCCTGGTTCAGCCAGGCTTTCTTTAAAACCAAAACTAAAATCATGCTCGGCTGTCAGTGTTTGTAATAGAGTTTGCATAGGCTCAGACAAGCCATCATAGGCCGCTGTCATACTGGCCCACAACGTGTCTCCACCCACCGGCGGGCAAATTTTAGAACGCAGCACCGCGCCCAAAGGCGGTTGCTGTCGAAAAGTCATGTCAGTATGCCAGGCTTCAATTTTGCTAGGGTTTTCTGCAGTGCTTTCCAAAATAGTAATCTCAGGAAAACCTTCAACCGTGTCATAAGCAGGGTGTGTTTGCAGCGGACCAAATGATTCTGCCAGCGCCTTGTGCTGCGCCGGGCTAATATCCTGATCACGAAAGAAAATCACCTGACGCTCCACCAACAAGCGACGAATCTCAGCGTAAACCTCTGGTGTCAAATCAGTACACAAATCGACACCGCTGAGTTCAGCGCCTAGCGCATTGGCAATGGGTTTAACTGTGAACATGATTTAACTCGGTTAGCTATAGCAGATGGAAGCTGATCTCTGGTATCAGGCTAGCTATTCCTCAGCTGCCTTATCCGCTTCATATTGCATCTGTGATATTCGCCGAAGCTGTTGCAAAGAACTCAGATGAGCGTAGATCATCGGTAGCAATCCACTGGTTCGAAGTTTCAAAAAATCTTCATCTGGCAAACCATTTAGCGCTTCTTCGTTAACGGTATAGACGCCATCGATGTTGTAAGTTTTCGCATCCGGGCGGTGCTTGAGCTGTAGGCGTTGAGTCGAAAAAAGCTTGTTGTCAGCCAGGAGTTTACAAACCGCTTTAGTGTGTAAAATATGTTGGGCGAGTTGGGTCATCGACTCGACTCTTCGTTCCAGATATTCAGTTCTTTCGCCGCTTTCGGTAAAGAGTGCTTCGCCTTCGGTATCACTTACCAGAGGGCTGTCTTCTTCTATAAGTACTGCGAATTCTTCGCTTTCTGGGCTGGTACGTGCTATCGAAAATGGGGCGCTGCCAAAACTAAGTGGAATTACCTGACCTATCCATTTCTCGGTCTGGCAATACAGGTTTTGTCCTTCTCGCAGCCCCATAATGGCAACGGGGATAAATTCATTAGCCTCATTGCCTTTTACAAACACCAATGGGAATTCAGCGGTCAGAGTAAAAAAATCCTGGGTAACTATGGAAATCAGGTGATTTTCTTTGTAGCGCGTATAGTCGCCAGTGCTTATTACTTTTAAGTTGGCATGTTTATCGTTTAATAAGGGTACGGGGGAACTCATATTTTAATTAACCTGTTTAATTTTTTTCAATTCGTAAGTTAAGGCAGCGAGTAAGCAATTAACTCGGCGCCATCACTGCCTCCGCCACCAATGAACATGGCTACGTATTGCTTGCCATCGTGCTCATAGGTAAAGGGCAATCCAGTTTGATTAAATGGCAAATCTATTTCGGCAATAATTTCACCGGTTTGCTTGTCGATGGCTCGTAAAATGGGGCTGGCTCCGGCGGCACCGGTACCCTCACTCTGGAACAATAACGTTTTAGTTACTAAAACACCTGACCGTGTCGGTACACCTGTGCGTGGAATATCAATGCCCTCGAGCATCGGATGATTAGTGATGCGCTCCGGTGTGTCGGCATTGGCTATCATCCACAGATGATCGCCGGTGTTCATATCAATCGCGGTAATGCGGCCGTAAGGCGGTTTGACGATATCCAGCCCCTGAACTCGCGGAACACGTACGCCAAAACCCTGGCTGAGGTCGAGGTCTGATTCCGGGTTTTTTGCCAATGACAATACCTGCAGTACGGTTCTTGATGGTACGTACAGAATCCCTGTTTCTGGATCAAGGGTAGAACCCTCCCAGTTGGCACCGCCGGTGGAAGAGGGTAATCCAAGTCTGCCACGGGTACCGTCAGTTGCTTCCGTTAGAGATGGCGGCGTAAACAAGCTGGGGCTGAGGCGAAAGTCTGCAACGGCTTCCAGCGCCAGCGCGCGAAGCTCTGGCGTAAAATCTATCATGTCATCTTCGGTAAAACCCTGTCGGTCGAAAGGCGCTGGACGAGTCGGAAAGGGTTGAGTGGGGGAGTACCATTCTCCGGGTACGTCTCCTGCTGGTACTGGTTGTTCTACAATCGGCCAAACAGGCTCGCCGGTCAGTCTGTCGAAAGCATAGACAAAGGCTTGTTTAGTAACCGACATGACAACCTTACGACCGTTAGGCAAATCGGCAAGCACTGGCGCAGAAGGAACGTCCCAGTCCCAAATGTCATGGTGCACAAACTGATAGTGCCATTTACGCTCGCCAGTTTTCACATCTACCGCAACTAAGCTACTGGAAAACAGATTGGCACCAGGTCGGTCAGCACCGAAGTAGTCACCTGTGGGATCTTCTACAGGTAAATAGACAAGACCCAGTTCTGGATCACCCGAAATGGGCGCCCATACACCGGTATTGCCAGTAAATTCCACGCCATTACCAAGCCAGGATTCGATGCCATATTCACCTTGTGCGGGAATAGTATGAAAGGTCCACAGAAGCTCACCAGTACGCACATCGAAGCCGCGTATATCACCTTTGACATTAGACTTAGATCGAGGTCGGCCGCCTGTTGAATGCGCTGCTCCTATAACAATAACGTCATTCATGACGAAGGGCGGTGCTGAAAGGCCGATATCGATATTGGGGTATCTGGGGTCAATGGTATTTCTCAGGCCTACCATTAAGTCCACGATACCGTTATCGCCAAAATTCGGGTCTGGAATGCCGGTTTTGGCATCCAGTGAAACTAGATGGTAGCCAGGGGAGACGTCTATAACTCGTGAGGTGTCGCCGTCGCTCCAAAAAGATACACCACGGCCAGCGCCTTTGCGTGGGGCGTGCTCAAATCGCTCGCCTTCCTGCGGTCTATACAGCCACAGTACCTGTCCCGTTGTGGCGTCCAGCGCTACTACATTTCGAGTGCTGGCTATATCCGCGTATAAAACGCCGCCTATTTCAATGGGTGTTGACGGGTTAGTGAAATCCTTAGAGGGCCCGAAGCTCGCCGTGGCAAAACGCCAGGCAATCTCGAGTTCGCCAACGTTGTCGGCGTTAATTTGGTCAAGTGGTGAATAACGCTGAGAAAATTCATTGCCGTGAATATTCGGCCAGTCTCCCTCGTATACGCTGGTGCCGGGCTGGCTCAGGGCTAACGGAGCATAAGCAATTGCCCCCACGATTATAATGAATGGTGAAATTAATCGTTTTATTATTATCATCTGACTCTCCGGATTCGATGTGGTCGTGTTCTCAAACAGTGCATCACTGTATTGCTCATTTAAGCATGTTTAAAGGGGTGGTAACGGATAAATTTTAACCAACTCCTGAGCGGCGTTCAGGCAGCATCATTACTGAAAAATATCCGTTACCACCCCTTTTACTCGTGTTATTGTTGCGCCTTCAAATTTGGCAGTAGGAAGGGCTTGGGTTAATGGTTAACATTTTATTCATAGAGCACGATGGCACAGAACATAAGGTGGAGGTCGACGCAGGCGCGTCGCTAATGCTGGCAGCGGTTAATAATGGCGTTCCGGGAATTGATGCAGACTGTGGCGGTTCCTGCTCCTGTGCCACTTGTCATGTTTATATCAAAGAAGATTGGCTGGGCAAAACAGGCACTGTTGAACCTACGGAAGAAGCCATGTTGAGCTTAAGCAGCGACCGTAAAGACAATTCCCGGTTGTCTTGCCAAATTACCGTGACAGATGAGCTTGATGGGCTGGTGGTTACTACGCCTGAGTTTCAGTTCTAGCGCGGCAATAATGGCAATAGTGGAAATAGTGGAAATAAAGAGTTAGATAAGATTCATGAGTGACACACAAACCAGTCAATCAACCAGGCAAAGCAAATGGAGCATGGTAGGGAAAGATCCTTATGCCATGCCTATTGAAAAAATTGATTTGTCCCACCCTGGTATTTGGCAAGCCAACGAATTTCTACCGTTTATGCAGCGCCTTCGAGACGAGCAGCCTGTTCATTATTGTGCAGAATCTGCCGTTGGACCGTATTGGTCTGTCATGAAATTCAAGGACATCATGGAGGTGGATACATCGCCTCACATTTACTCGTCCGAACCCACCATTGGCATTGTTGATACTTTTGAAGAATTTACCTTGCCTTCGTTTATTTCTATGGACCCTCCCAAGCATGACGAGCAACGTATTGTTGTGCAGGATGTTGTTGCGCCATCGAATCTTAAAAATCTTGAAGGGCTAATTCGTTCGCGAGCTTGTGCAATTCTGGATAGTTTGCCTTTGGATGAAGAAATCGATTGGGTTAAGAGAGTGTCAATTGAGCTAACCACACAAATGTTGGCAACGCTTTTTGATTTTCCTTTTGATGATCGTTACAAATTAACTTATTGGTCTGACGTGGCTACGTCTATTCCCGGGCGTGGTGTGGTGAAAGATCACGAGGAGCGAGCACGCGCATTAGAGGAATG
>NVSM01000062.1 GCA_002401225.1 bacterium | reverse complement strand
GGACCCGAAAGTGCTGAGTGGAGTTGGGTGTGTATACAAAAATGCTGCGTATCGCAGTCGGTGTCAGCGTCCGAATCCCTGAAGATCAAGGGGGTGCCTTGGTCCGAATCCCGACCTTCCACTCGAAGGAGGCTTGGTCATCGCCCGAATATCCATTGGCTCCCATTCAGAGGCTCATTGGGATCAAACTTGTCTGACCGACCGCGATACGCAGCATTCAACTCACCATACCACAACTCACTCCATCCAGATCCCTCATTTCATGATCTCCATCATCAATTCCTCTACTTGTGTGCCATTGGTGGATAACCCCTTCCGATACATCCAAATCTCGCGCAGAATTCAACCCCTCCTGCATTTTCGATTTGTTATTGGGAACTCCCTCCCAAACCGGACCGTATCGATAGACATCGCGTGCTCCACATAGGACACACAGAAAAATTGCGAGCCTCTGCTCACAAGAAGCCGAGAATGCCGTGACAGCGAGCCAGTTTCTCGCTATGCTCGTTGCTCACCTATTCAACAAGAATCCGAGGCTATGCCATGAAAAACAAAATCAACCGCCGTTCGATCTCCCTCGCCATGCTCATCGCAACACCGATGGTTCTCGTCGGATGTTCATCTGGCCCAAGCCATGCCGGCGACATCAACTCCATCCGATGGGACCCATCGCCCGCTATGCACACCCTCGCAAAGCGTGACTCCGATCGTCTCAACACCTACGCTCGCACCAAGGACTCGAACTTCCGCATGCTCTCGACCGACATCGACAAGATGTGGTTCCTCGATCGCCCWTCGCGTCTYTACCGCGGCATCAAGCCATAACTTGTTTCGCCGAGTAATCAGGGCGAAAAACAGAACACATAAAAAAACACCCGACAAGCGTCGGGTGTTTTTCTTCTTGTATACAAGCCTTAACGCAAGCTTGTGGTATTCGAGTTGATCCGCAAAGCGATTACTTCGCGGTGTACTGGCCGCGGGAGATCTTCTTGAAGACCTTCTTTTCGCGGATCAGTGCCTGGTTGACGATCGTGCGGAAGTTGGCAGCGGTGGTCAAGTATCCAGCCTTCTGAACCTCTGCGGTGACATCAGTCACCGACATGGTCTTGCCGTTGAGCACGGTCGCCAGTGAGTCGACCAGGTTCATTTCGTTGCGTGGGCGTCTGCGGATGCCGCCTGATGCACTGAGGGCACCGACTGCTGCCAACTCGGTATCAACCTGAGTAAGCTCGCCAAGAAGACGCTCGCGGCGACGCTCAAGCTTGCGCACCCCACGCTCGCGGCGTTGGAGTTCTGCTTGAAGCTCGGCCATTGACATAGTGTTGAGCGAAGATGGTTTCTTAGATGTTGTTTTCTTAGCCATGTGTTGTACTTTCTTGTTCATTGTGGATCCTGTGTTGTCTGAACAGACTTAGGCGAGTGCCGACTGGGTTTATCGAGTCCCCGAATAAATACCCGTTTACTTATCGTAGTGTAGTACACAACATTCAGGTTTCCTAATAAAAACAAAGTGTAATTTAAAACAAAAACAACACACCCGAACATACAAAGAACAGGGCGTTGACTCTTAAAAAACAGGACGCTCAGCCCTAAAAACGGGGGGTATCTTCCCAGTCATCAAGGCTTGGAGATCTCTTCGTCATTCCCAATGCCAAGTTTATTCATTAAACCATCGAAGTGGTCCAGGTTGTAAAAATCAATCGTAATACTCCCTTTCGTACCAGTTTGGTCGGTTTTGAGCTTTACATGGGTCCCGAGTTGATCGCCAAGCCGTTTTTCAAGATCGCTTAATACGGATTCCATGCGTGTATGCGTGACCGATTCAATACCGCCTTGGGGTGAATCATCGATCTTGCTTTGAGCATCAGAATCTACATTGTAATTGCTGATGGCTTTTTCAAGTATACGAACAGTCCATTCCTCATCACGGGCTTGTCGGGCGAGTTCAAGCCGATGTTCGCTTTTTTTACATGATAACAATACCTTACCATGCCCCATCCCAAGTTCGCCCGCAACGATCATGGTCTGGATTTCGTCGTCGAGTTCGATGAGCCTGAGGAAGTTGGCGACCGATGATCGGCTGATCCCGACTTTGGTCGCGATCTGATCCTGGGTCATTCCAAATCGATCGCTCAAAAGCACAAACCCATGCGCCCGTTCGATCGGGTTGAGGTCTTCGCGTTGGATATTCTCGATCAGCGCAAGTTGGGCAGATTGTAAATCATCAACATCGAGCACAATCGCCCGAATTGTCGATCGCCCTGTCCGGCAAGTCGCCCGCCATCGGCGTTCGCCTGCGATCAGCTCATACCGCTCTGCATCATCTATACGCACTATTCGCACCACAATCGGTTGCATTAGACCATGCTCGGCGATGGATTGGGCCAGTTCTTCAAGCGCGTCCTCAGCGAAGACCCGCCGGGGTTGATGCGGGTTCGGACCAATGCGCGTGACATCAATCTCAAGCACTTGCTCGCCTTGATGCGGAGTTGGGGCTATTTCAGCAGTGATGTTCGCAACTTGTGAGGCATTGAGTTCTGGCGCGACTTGGATCGGGCCGATTGGCGATTGATCAACAAGCGCACTCAATCCTCTTCCAAGCTTTGAACGGTTCTTTTTTTTGCGTGTAGGTGTAGCCATCAGTGCCTCCGTGTTTTTGCGTGCCTGTTTATATGACACAGTACTCGAATTATCCGTCCCCCACTGCTCATGATCAACCCGCCATGCCTGAATCGAGTGTATATAGTTGTAAATGGGATCGAAAAAACATACTGAAATCATCGCTCGTGGGCTTCTGATTCACCAAGGGCGCGTGCTGATGTGCCGAAATATCAAGCATTCATACTGTTTTCTCCCTGGCGGGCATGTCGAGTTCGCWGAAAAGGCMWSTGATGCCTTGATCCGYGAAATYAAAGAAGAAACCGGGCTCGAATCATCCATAGGCCCCCTGCTGCTCACCACTGAGCAGTGCTTTGATGATGGCAAGCGGGTACATCACGAAATCAATGTAGTGTTCCACATGGAACATATTGGGGAATCAAAGGTGCCCAATGCGCATCCGCCGGAAGCTGTGCCCAGTATCGAAGACCACAWWKWYTWMKYMKSRGTTRRTCTSSYTRMRSKMSSCKMARCWRRYRTTYGTYCMRRYKMRRYSWWWSYSTSKSYKWWRMKTSKKGKRGCKRYMKAWTMTKSYCATGGCCCTTGGCTCAGCGGGTTTGAATAATCCACCCGGTTTTCGGCTCGGTTTCCAACTCGCGCTTCAACCCCTCCACTCTTTGGCCGATAACGCGAGTGTATGTCTACGCCAAAAGAAACCAAACCATCAGCATCAATATCAACCGGCTCGGTGATTGATGAAGTTGACCAGCTTGTATCAAAGCTCAGCTCGCTCAAGTCGCATATGGACCAGGCTTCGGATCTCGCTGAAGCTGGGGCGATGGCTTCTATGTTTGCCCATGAGGTCAACAACCTGATGACCCAGGTTGGCGGCCGGGCCCAATTGGCATTGATGCATATGGATCAACCTGAGCGAGCCGTCTATGCCCTCGAACTCGCCTGCCATGCGAGCGCTCAGATTGCTCAGCTGGCGGAACTCTTTATGAGTACAACCGTGATGACGATTCAGCCCGGTTCGCTGAGATCAATACTGGATGCTCATCAACGGGCATTGAGCTTCTTGCCTGAAGCCGATTTCAATGCGTACAACTTTGCCATCTCAGGCGATAGCTCGCTGATTCCCAACATCCCCACTGTTTTGCTTCAGCAAGTTCTTCTCAACCTCTACCTCAACGCCATTCGAGCGGTGGGGGATTCGGAACAGAGAGAAACAGGTCAGATCACAATTCATGTCTCTACAAGTAATGCCAATCAAGAATGTTCCACATGGAACAATTCAGATCCCGGGCGGGCTTTGTCGGGGCAAATGATCCAGATCATTGTTGAAGATACCGGCGTCGGCATGAGTTCTGATCAGGTTGCCGGGCTATTTGTAGCGAAAGACCGGGCGGGCAAAGCCCAGTCTTCGGCTCAAGGGCATGGGCTTGGATTGGCAATTTGCACCAAGCTATTGACCAGTGTGCATGGAACCATCCGCGCAGAATCGATTCCGGGCACGGGGACCAAGATGATTATCGCCTTGCCCATCGCGCCAGAAAACACCCAGTCGTCAGCAGCTTGAGTTCTCAAACAGTTTTACGCGTCAGCGATTGGCACGATGTCGTCCGCGATGAACTCGACATGCACATCGTCACCAATATTGGGATGGACCGTAGAAGTCGATCCAAACGGATTCATCTCGGCAATCTTGATCGGCGGACAGCCTTTAATTTCAACCAAGTGCTGAGCGGTTTCGCCAAGATAAGTTGTCTCTAAAAGCTTTCCAGGCAAGGTGTTGGGCTTTCCAGCCTCGCGTAATCGAATAGCTTCTGGGCGAACCGACAGGAGATTGCGTTCGCTTTTTGTTTGTGCTTGCCCGTTCTGGATCACCGGGCCTGCGAATCCACCTGCTTCGACAGCATAAGCTGCGGCTTGGCCGACTTCACCGGTTTGCTTGGCTTCGATCAGGTTGGTCTCGCCAAGGAACTCAGCGACGAAGCGGGTGTTGGGCTTGCGGTACAGCTCGCGAGGAGAGCCGAGCTGCATGATCTGCCCATCCTTGAGCAGCGCGATCCGGTCGGCCATCGAAAGAGCCTCTTTTTGATCGTGGGTCACATAGACAGTCGTGATTCCCGATGCTTTGCAGACATTGCGGATTTGCAGCCGAAGGTCGTTGCGGAGTTTGGCGTCGAGGTTCGACAAGGGCTCATCGAGCAAGAGTACATCGGGCTTGATGACCAATGCGCGGGCAAGGGCGACGCGCTGCTGTTGACCACCCGAAAGCTGGGTTGGTTTTCTGCTGGCATAATCTTCCATCTGTACCGCTGCGAGTGCTTCGAGGACGCGTGTATCTTTTTCAGGATTAGGCACCTTACGCACATTGAGTCCGAAGGCGACATTCTGGGCGACGGTCATGTGCGGCCAGAGCGCGTAGGACTGGAACACCATCCCGGTGTTTCTTTTGTTCGGCGCCTCGTGCGTCACATCTTTGCCATCGAAGGCAACAGTGCCCGATGTTGGGTCGATAAACCCCGCAATCATGCGTAAAAGCGTGGTTTTTCCGCAACCAGAAGGCCCAAGGAGAAAGAAGAGTTCTCCGGGTTCGATGGTGACGGAGAGTTGGTCAACGGCGGTCGCTGCTGATGAGCCGTTGCCGAAGACTTTAACAAGATTCTGAATCGTGATCTGTGTACCCATAGAAGGACATCATAGCGAAAGGAATCGGTGTAGACTCATTGCGTGGCATCGAACCCGTCCAACAAAGATTCATTGAACCGTTCGCCGAGCGATCCGCTTGATCGGCTTCGGGGTTTTCGTGTGTATCCCTTGCGGGCGCGTGGGTTGGGTGAGGATATGAACTTGCAGATGCAGGCGATGAAGAAGATATCGAAATCTGAATCTGCTGCCAACGAGGCGTGGGCGACGGTGGTGCCGGATCAAATCCGAGATTGCACCAGTGTTGCAGGGCTTAAAGCAGGCAAAGTGGTGGTTTTGGTGCCCAGTGCTGCCCATCGATACATGGTCGATCGTTGGCTTGGCAGCGGGGGGCTGAGCGAGTTTCAAGCCCTTGCCCAAGTTCCCATCCGGGGGGTTGATCTGAAAATCGTGGCTGATGTTGGGGTGCAGGTCGGCCAAAATAACACCTAATCGGTTTTAAACACCGAAAGTATGTCAGAATGTTCCGAAAACCCTTTGACAAACGATCCCATTTCGGGGATGCTGGGTCATCGTCGGCGTCGTGGTCGATGATGACAACTGATCGCGCACCAATTCCTACGCTTCACTTTGCTCTTGCGAGCGCACACACTTGCAAGATGTCAAAACGGCGATTTGGATTCGGGTGGTTTGTTTTGTGCCGTTCACCTGGTCAAAATGAATCAGCCCCGGTTGGTTGTGCATCCTGTGTTTCGTTGATTGCTACTCCTCCTGGGTATTCCAACGAAACACAACGGGCGGTGTCTTCTCGTGGGGGATACCGCCTTTTTTAATTAATGCTTTGATGGAAGATCAGCTACAGATCGAAATCAAACTCAGGTCAGATTCGTTGGCGTGAGCTTGATGTAGAGCATCGAAGTGAGCCACCCGATGATCGCACCGAGGTAGACATCGGTTGCGAAGTGGGCGCCGGTGAGCATGCGGGTGATGGCACAGCCTATGGCGAGCAGGATGAGGAATCTTCGGGTGTTGGGGATGAGTGCTGCGAGCATGAGGCAGCCACCAAAGGCGACGGCTGCATGAGATGATGGAAGCCCAAGGTTTGAGCCATCAGAAAACCCGGAGAAGAGCCCTCTGAAGTGATAGAAACCATCTTGGATGGTGCCTTGCGAAACAGGGCGCTCACGAGCAAAGACCCGTTTGCCGAGTTCAGCGAGTGCGCCAGCGGTGAGTGCGCTCAGGAAGACGGCTGCGCCTCGATGGCGGTTTCGATCGTGGATGATGAAGACAAACCCGATGGCTGCCCATGTGCCCAAGAAACCGAGGATGCGGAGAAAGCGGTACCAATCGTGGTGTTCGATGGCGCGGTCATCGCCCATATAGAAAAGATGGAGCAGTGGAAAATCGAGCAGGGTGAAGATGATGAACCCTGCGATGACAATCGCGAGCGTGCGCCATCGCACGGCTCGTCGGTGTTTTTTTTCTTTGGGGGATCGGTAGGTCATGGGCTTGTTTATTTCTTATCGTTTCTGTTGGGCGGCGTCCATGAATCGAAGGTGTGGAAGTTGAAGCCGATATAGGTGGTGTTCTTTTCTTTGGGTTCGTTTTCGAGCTTACCGATGTTGGTGAAGCCATCGAATGCGCAGGTCCAGTGGTGGGGTTTGCCTCCAAAGAGGATACCGGGGCGTCCGAGCAGTGGGGCGAGGGTATCGGGGTTGGCGAGGTCGGTGTGTGTCCACATATCGTATTGGGTTTTTCGGCCTCCGACTTGCGCGCTGGTGCAATAGACGGTTGGTTGTCCTGGGAGATAGAAGGCGAGTTGGGATGCTCGGCCATAGTGTTCGGACATGATGATGGGTTCTTGCCCGGTGTATGCTCGCAGATCGTCGATTGAGAGGGTCGCTGCTGCTGCGTGTTCGCGCATGCCGGTCATGCGATAGAGGGGGATGAGCGGGCCGACGACTGGTTGTTTGGAAAGCCATTTCGCGCCCGGGAAGAGCATGAGGATGATGATCCCAATGGTCATGGCTGCGCCCCATGCGAACTTGACGGGGTGATCGATGCGTGTCACGCCATCGAGCACCGCCCAGCTCGCAGCGGGGATCAGGGTGACAAACGCGCCCATTGCCCAGTTGCCTTCGGTTTGGGTGACGAGCGAGACGAGGAAGTAGAAGAAGAGGATCGGGAAGGCGATTGCAACCAGGGCTTTGATGACGAGCTGGGTGTGTGCGTCGGCGTTTTTGCGTGCGTTGAGTAGGGCGAAGATTGAGAGGATGACGACTGGCCCGCCGACGAGCATTTGGAGCGAGACATATTCGAGCATCCAGAGGATAGTCCACGGATCTGCGTGGTAGGCTGCGGTTTTTTCGGTGTCGCCTCCGGGTGCGCCAAGGTGTCCGAGCAGGTGGCGGACGGTTGCCCAATCATGCCCTGCGTTCCAGATCAGGACGGGGACGAGCCCGATGAGCGAGACGAGCATGCCGAGGGTGAAATGCTTTGCGCTGAGCTTTGGCCGATGTTTTTTTGTAATGAAGATAGCGAGGAGTACGCCGGGGAGGATGAGGAGGATGGTGTATTTGAAGAGGAACCCGATGGCGATCCAGAGCCCAAAGGCGAGCCAGCTTTTGTGATGCCCTTTGAGGATGGCGCGGAGCGCGAAGAACGATGCCCATGCCCATGATGCGATGTAGGGCGAGTCGATGGTCATGATCATCGCAGCGACGGCGAACCCGGGGACGCAGGCATAGAGGATCGCGCTGATGAAGCCGAGGCGTTGGTCTTGGAAATGATCTTTGGTGATTTTGGCGACCGCGAGGGTGCCGAGTGCTGCGGCGATGGCCGCAGGGATACGGATGGCGTATTCGGTGTGACCGAGGATTGTGGTCGATGCCCAGATGACCCACGAGACACCCGGGCCTTTGGAGTAGTAGGACCAATCGAGGTTGCGCGACCATTCCCAATAATGGGCTTCGTCTTCGATCAGGGTGTAGGGAGAGATGATTTGCCAGATTATTCGAAAGGCGAGCAGTGCGAGGATGAGCAGCCAGACGGAAGCCGGGTTGGTCGCGATTGTGTTCCACCAAGGTTTCTTTGGCAGCTTGCGTTGTGCATCTGGGTTTGGTTTTGAATCTTGTGTGGTCATCTCAGTGTTTGCTTACCATGCGCAGCGAGATCCATGTGTAGACGAGCAGGATGAGGATGCCGGAATAGATGACGGGGATGCCGATGATTCCTGAGTTGTGGATTGATTGTTGCCCGCCCGAGATCAGGACGATGGTTCCTAGTGCGGGGAAGAATGACCATTGGTAGACGGCGAGCGGCTGGGCGTTTTTTAGGCGAAGCGCGATGACCGCTCCTGCAAGGACCATGACGAAGGATGCGCCTGACATCGCGTAGCGTTCGTGGGTTTTGGAGAGGATTTCTCTATCGAGATCGTCGAGGATATGCTCGAGGCGTTGGGCAGGATTGACCAAGCCTTTGGCGTATTGGGTGGATGCGGCGTTGATGTAGGGCTGGGCGTATTCGAGTAGCTCTGCGCTTGGCATGGCGAGGAGATCATCGAGTGGGTCTTGAGAAAACTGGAGCCCTGTGTATTGGGTTGATTCTTTTTCGGTGCTTGGGCGTGTGTCATCGAGTGATGCGAGGACTTCTACGCCTTGGAGTTCGAGGGTGAAGCTGAGCGTTGGTTTGAGTGATGTTGTTGAGGTGAGCGGGTCGTCTGAGGCTGCGGTTTCTGGACGGATGATCGCGCTTTGTGCGCGGAGGCGATCGGTTCTGCCGGCGGAGTCAATCACTTCGATTTCGATGCGGTTGGTTTGAGGCTGGGGGAGCAGTGCCCATTGTCCTTGTTTGGCTGTAAAGCCGCCGGCGAGGATCGAGACTGAGCCTCCGGTGTGTGCTGATCGGAGATTAATGGCGCTGCCTTGCTTTGCTTGCGTCGCAAGGGAGCGGAAGACCTGGATTGATGCGAGGCTTTTGGCGAGTCCGATTCTTCGTGAGTCGACGAAGTTCATTTGGTCTGGGTTGTTGCGGAGCGCACGCATCTCGGCGCCGGTCATGTATTTTGGATCATCTTTGAACACGCGTGGGATCGGGAAGGCGGGGAGGGTGAAGGGGTCAACGGTGATTGGTGAGCCATCGCGATTGATGGTCATGTCGATGAACTTCATGAGGACAACGGTTGCGTCTGGATCGCCGATGCGTTCTTGGTCTTCTTTTTCGAGTGCCCATACGGGGAGGAGGAGTATCCATGCTCTTTTGGCGGTGCCGTCGATGGTGACTGTGCCGTCGGGGTCTGCTTTGACGAGTGCTACGCCCCCGAGGAGGTAGATATCGAGTGCGTTTGATCCTGGTTCTGGTTTGATTCGTTCGACATAGTCAGCGTGGATCTCGTTGTTGCCGATGGTTGCGGATTCGCCGTTTTGGAGCGAGCTGACAAAGATCTTGGCGAAGTCTTGGGTGACCATGCGTTCCATCTCTTTGAGGAAGCGTGGGATGACTTGGTCATTGAGCGCGAAGAGTCCGCCGGCGAGGATGATGCCTGAGAGGAGTGCGGGGAAGAGTAGTTTTTTGTGCGAGATTCCTGATGCGTAGACCGCGACGATTTCGTTCTCGGAGGCCATGCGATGGTAGGAAATTGTTGCTGCGAACCCGGCGGCGAATGGAAGTGCATATGCAAGCATTGGCGGGATGGCGTAGAACATGAACCGGATGGCTTGGTCTGCGGAGAGCAAGCCGTCGGCGAGTGGCTTGATCGTGACGGCGAATGCAACGGTTGCGACAACTACCGAAACGGTGAGCAGAAGGAGTCTCCAGAACTCGATCGAGATGGCCCGCCAGAGGGTCGTGAGCATGGGGAAGGATAGGAGGGGGGAAGGGGCGAGTGGTTGGTGTTTGTTGCTCAAGAGAGCGATAAGGGATGTTTGTAGAAAAACACCCCGCCGAATGGGCAGGGTGTTCTTGCGCCGGATTTCGCCGACGGCTTGTGGGCTGGTCATGCTGGCAAACACACAGCATGCTCAGAGGGTGGTTATAAGGAGGAATGGTTATTCGATGGCGATCGCGATGGCATGATTGATTCGGACTTTGTTTCGGCGGGCGGATTCACCGATGGCTTCGGCTCCAACCATCCCGGCTTGACGAACCGCGACGATCGCGGCTCGGGGGGCATCGTGTTCTTGGAGGCTTGCGACACATCGTTCAACGATGGAGTGGATGCGTTGGGCGGCAGCTTGGGATCGTTGATTGATCGCGACTTTGCCTTCTTGCCCGGCAGCGACGACAGCTTCGTTTTCTGCGCCTTGGGCATCGAGTTCCTCGATGATCTCGATGGTGCGTCCTGCGATGTGTCGGTTTGCGTGGGTGGTGTGATAGACAACGCGGGCGATGCGATTGATGCAGTCGTCGACGGGGTTGATGCGCTCTTGGGCGAGGGCTTGGGGGGTGATGACAGCCATAAGCATGGCGATGAGGGAGATACGGAGTGATTTGGTAAACATGTTGTGAGACCTTTTCCTGCTTTGATATAGGCACACGAACACCAACGACGCTGTTGGGCGGCGTGCCGAGAGCCAAGATGAGTCCACAAGCCGACATAGGTGAGACGAAAACCTGGGCGACAGTTGATCAACGCGGGGAATGATCGGACATTGCACCCGATGGAGAGAGATTAGAAGTTTTTTCTGCGAAACAGTTGCGCTAGGATTGAGGCATGATTATTTGGATTGCACTCGGACTCTTTATCGCTGCCGCAACGGCGGTTTTTACGCTGGTGTGGTGGAAGGTGGGGGATCAGTGGGCCGACGAGGAATATAAGAAGTTTGGGCATGGTGGTGGGGGGCCGAAGGGGCCGCCGCCGAAGGTGATTAAGAACTTTGATGATGAGCCTACGGTCGTGTCACTCGGAGACACTGAATCGGATGTGGGTTGATCTGCTATGCCTCGCTATAAGCTGATAGTTGCATATGACGGGACGGACTTTGTGGGCTGGCAGAAGCAGGAGCCGCCGGACCCTGATGCGCCGGCTCCTGCGCCGGGTGAAGAGCCCAGGCGGTTATACCTTCGGACGGTGCAGCATGTGCTCGAACAAGCGGTTCGCAAGGTGGTTCGTGAGCCTGTGGTTTTGGTCGGGGCATCGCGGACAGATTCGGGTGTGCATGCCAACGGGCAGGTGGCTTGTTTTACGAGCAGACCTGATCCGAGCAAAGGTGTTGGTTGGCCGATCGAACGGGGGACGGAGGGTTTGGTCAAGGCGATCAACTCCAAGTTGCCTAGGGATGTTTTTGTGTACTCTTGCGAGGTGGTGGATAAAAAGTTTGACCCTATCGGCAGGGCGGTCGAGAAGGAATATTGTTATTCGATCGTGACGGGCCAGGTTCGTCCGTTGTGGGATCGGCGGTATGTGTTTCATACTTGGTACGAGCTTGATGCAGCGAAGATGCAGCAGGCCGCGGATTTGATGGTGGGCGAGCATGACTTCGTGTGCTTTTCGCAGGCCAGTCATGGGCGCAAGACGACGGTGCGGACGATCTACAAGTGCGAGATCGAAACACCCCAGCCGGGAAAATTTGTGGTCCGCATCTCTGGCAACGGGTTCTTGTACAACATGGTACGGATCATTGGTGGTACGCTGGTGGAGGTTGGGCGCGGGAAGATTGAGCCTGAGATGGTGCGGGAGATGATCGCGAGCGGCGATCGGAAGCTTGCGGGGGTGACGCTGCCGCCGATGGGGTTGCGGCTGGAGTGGGTGCGGTATGAAGAAGGCAATAGGGAGTAGGCAATAGGCAATGGGGGAAGAGAAGAGAGAGGATGAGCATTGGATGAATTTGCCCTCCCCTGCGCCCCGCGGGGGAGATGTCGAACGAAGTGAGACAGA
>NVSM01000061.1 GCA_002401225.1 bacterium | reverse complement strand
GGATCGCGACCGCCCAGCATGAAAGGTTTGTCTTGATCGTCGTGCTCACGATCCCGAGCACCTTACCAATCCGGCCTTGGTTTACAGAACTCCGTACCGATCCAGTAGAGATCGAGAACGACTCTCTGGAAATCACCGCAAACGATGCCCGTTGGGACAGCACAACCAAGAGCGCAGTGATCCCCATGCTCAACTGATACCCAAGCGAGAACACATCCATCGGACGCCACACCAACAACCCAACCCCGACCCACGCGAGGATGGTCAGCCGATCGTATCTTCTACCCACCCGCCCAGAGAGCAACAGCACCGCCACGATCACCCCAGCGCGCACAATCGGTGCTTCAACAGCAGCTGGATCTGATCCCTTCGCGCCGGGCGAGACTTGAAGCGGAGTTGTCGTTGCAGCGGGCCAATGAGCGGATCGCCAAGGAGAATGTCGCGCGTTCGGCAATCCGGTCGCCGTTTGATGGCGAGTTGCAATCTATTAATACACGCGCGGGTGATTGGGTTGGTGTTGGAGCGCGTGTGGCGCGGGTGGTTGATCTTTCGAGATTAGAGATCCCGCTCAAGGTCGCTGCGTCTGCGTCGTCATGGATCAAGGTTGGCGACGAGGTTCGGCTTTGGGTTCGTGATGTCGATGGCGAGCCGGACCAGATGGGGGAGATCACACGGATCGCGCCCGAAGCGGATAGCGCGAGCCGAACGATGACGGTTTTTGTCGAAGTTGAGCAGGACCCGAGCGATGCGGATCGGTTGTTACCCGGGCAGTTTGTGCATGGACGAGTGGTGACGCATGATCCGTATGAGCGGGTGATTTTGCCTCGGCGTGCGGTGCAGTCTGATCAGGTGTTTGTCGCGCGTCTGAATGATGATGGCACGCGGGTGATCGAGATTAAGGCGGTGAAGATCGCGTACAGCTTTGAATCGTGGATGCCTGAGATAGATCCGATCGAGACGCAGTGGGTAGCGTTGGAGATCGGGTATGAGCCTGTCGAGGGTTCATTGATCGCGGTATCGCTTTTGGATCAGATCATGGCGGGGATGAAGGTAGAGACTGAGGGTGAGCAAACGCAATCGGGAGAGTCGCCATGAGTCTTGCACGGTTTGGTGTGCGAAAACCTGTTGTTGCCAACTTGGTGATGTTTGCGATTATTGGTGCCGGTTTGATCTTTGGCACCGGGCTTCGGCGTGAGTTCTTCCCGTATGTGGAGTCTCGGCTGATCACGATCATGGCGCCGTACCCTGGGGCTGCGCCTGAAGAGGTTGAGGATGCGCTGGCGACGAAGATCGAGGACACGGTCGCGGATATTTCGGATGTCAAAGAGATCACATCGACGGTGAGCGAAGGCATGGCGAGTGTGGTGGTCGAGTTTGAAGAGGGTGTACCGATCCAGCAGGCATTGGCGGATGTGAAACGCGAGGTGGATGCGATTCAGGATCTGCCCGATGCGGTGGACAATATTATTGTTGATATTCTTGAGCCCAACATGCCTGCGATTGTGGTTGCGCTCTTTGGCGATGCGGACGAGCGGACGATGAAGGAGTTTATCGCGGTGACGCGCGATGACTTGTTGTCGCTGCCTGAGATCACAGAAATATCAACCAGCGGCGTGCGGGCTGACGAACTTCGTGTTGAGGTGGTACCAGAGAAGGCGATCGAGCATGGTGTGTCGCTGGTGACGATCGCGGACAAGATTCGGTCGGCGATGATCGAGCTTCCCGGCGGATCAGTGCGGACATCGACAAGCACGATCTCGATCCGCTCGGTGGGGGTTGAGGAGCGGGCCGATACGGTGCGCGAGATTGTGATCAAAGCCAACGGCGACGGCGGCGTCGTGCGCGTTGGCGATGTGGCGCAGGTATTTGATGGATTTATTGATACGGATTTGGTGACGCGGTATCAGGGAGAGGCATCGGTTTCGTTGACGGTGTTTCGTGTGGGTGATCAGGATGTGATCAAGATTTCGGAGTTGGTGAAGGCGTATGTCGTAGGGCGTAATGGCGGGCAGCTTGATCCCAAGCGGATGGAGAGTATCAAGATTCAATTGATGGGGGGGAAGGCGGAACTGGGCAAGGTTTCGGAACGATATGCGGCGTGGAAGGTCGGGTTTGATCGGTTTGAGGTATCGAGCACTCCCGGCACATTGGTGACGACGACGGACTTGGCCCGCTTTGTTGAAGGGCGATTGGATTTGCTGCTTCGCAACGCTCGTAATGGTGGGATTTTGGTGTTTGTGACGCTTGTTCTTTTGCTCAACTGGCGGATTTCATTCTGGGTGGCGATGGGGTTGGTGGTGTCGTTGCTGGGCACATTGGCGATGATGTCGTGGATGGATATATCGCTCAACTTCTTGACGATGTTCGGGCTGATTATCGTGATTGGTATTTTGGTTGATGATGCGATTGTGGTGGCGGAAAATATCACGACGYGCCATGAGCAGGGCGAGCCTGCGCTTGTTGCGGCGGTCAATGGTGCGAATCAGGTTGCTTGGCCTGTGGTTGCGACGGTGTTGACGACAATCTTTGCGTTTATGCCTTTGGCGATGATGAATGGGCAGGTCGGCGATTTTATGAGCGTGATGCCTGTCGTGGTTGGGTGTGCGCTCGGGGTGTCGTTGATCGAGTCGCTGTTTATTTTGCCGATGCATATGGGGCATTCGTTGCGGGCGGTTGATAGGATCAAAGCCAGTGGCAAGAAGAAGCATCGGGTCGCGAGATTTGAAGCCAAGTATGATGCGTGGCGCGATCACATTATTTCGGGGAGGATGATCCCGGCGTATGCGAAGTTGTTGCGGGTCGCGATGCGGTATCGGTATGTGACCTTGGCGACGGTATCTTCGATATTGATTGTGTCGATGGGGATGGTGATCTCTGGTCGGCTTCAGTTTATTTTGTTTGAGACGGATGATGCGGAGACGGTGAATGTGACGATCACGATGCCGATCGGTACGCCTGTGTCGCAGACCGAAGCGATTGTGAAGCGGTTTGAGGAAGTGTGTATGGCGATCCCCGAGGTGCAATCGACTTTCGCGATCGCGGGCGCGGTTGGAGATCTTGAGGGCGCTGGTGGTGACGCGATTTCATCACATCTTGGTCAGTTGATTTTGGAGTTGACGCTTGCGGAGAACCGTGAGCGATCGAGCGCGGCGGTGATTGATGAGATTCTTGAAACGGTCGGGCCGATTCCTGAAGCGAAGAACATTCGGCTCGAAGGAGTCTCCGGCGGTCCGAGCGGCCCGGCGTTTAACTTTACGGTTGTGGGCGAATCGATTGACCAGCTTGATATTGCGGTGAGCCGAATCAAAGCTATTTTGGGCGAGTATAAAGCGATTCATTCGATCGCGGATGATTCGGATCGCGGTCRRCSTKWNCKTCNGGTTKANCNGYTTSSTGATRSKGCWNCTGARMKNTGKGTTTRCWWKNGCRGSKNCTTGGGCGACAGATTCAGGCTGCGGTGTTTGGGCTCAAAGCGTTTACCTTTGCGGGGAACCGTGAGGACATTGATGTGCGTGTGACGGTTCCCGAGCGGGTGCGTCGATCGACGGTGATGATCGAGAATATGTTCGTGTTTACACCTGCCGGGGTTGCTGTGCCTCTGGGCGAGGTTGCGACGATTACAGAATCACAAGCGTTCGCGACGATCCGAAGATTGAATCGCAAACGGAAGATTTCGGTGCAGGCGGATGCCTATCGCGAGATGGCGAATCCGGACCAACTCGCCACTGAGATCAAGCCGAGGTTAGTCGAAGCACTTAGCGACTTGCACGGCGTGGCACTCGTCCAGCGCGGGCGACAGAAGGATTTTTCCGATTCGATGAGTTCGCTGCCTTTGGGGATGCTGATGGCATCGGGTTTGATTTATGTGGTGCTCGCGTGGTTGTTCTCGAGTTTTACGCAGCCTTTGGTTGTGATGCTTGCGATTCCGTTTGCGATGATCGGGATGATTTGGGGGCACCTATTGATGGGGCACTCGATGACCTTCTTGTCGATGATCGGGTTTATTGCGCTCGCGGGGATTGTGGTGAACGATTCGTTGATTTTTATGGAGTTCTTTAATGAGCGTCGTCGCGAGGGGATGACGGTGTATGACGCGGGGGTATCGACTGGTCAGGCGCGGTTCCGGGCGATTATGCTCACGACGATTACGACGGTGCTTGGGTTGTTGCCGATGATGATGGAGAAGAGTTTTCAGGCGCAGTTTTTGATCCCGATGGCGATTACGATTGCGTTTGGTTTGATGAGTGCGACTTTTATTATTCTGTTGGTGCTGCCGAGCTTGTTGATGATCATGGATGATGTGGTGCATCTTGTACGCGTTGCGTGGAGCGGGAATGTGCATCTTGAGCGGAAGAATCCGAAGCTTGAAGATCCTGAATTGGCGATGTTGAAGAAGGTGTGATGATGCGCATCTGGCTTGTTGCGTGTACACTTGTGTATGGGTACAAACACGCACGATGGGATAGATTTATCGAAACTCCAACTGACGGATGATCAGCGCCGGGCGGTCGAGTTTGATGACGGGCCTGTGATTGTGCTTGCGGGTCCTGGGACGGGCAAGACGCGGGTGATTACGGCGCGGGTGGCGCACATGATTGCTGAGCGTGATGTGTGTCCTGATCAGATTGTTGCGGTGACTTTTACGAATAAGGCTGCGGGCGAGCTTGGGGATCGGCTTGGCGAACTTGTGGGCCCGACGCTTGCGGCGCGGGTCGTGTCTTCGACATTCCATAGTTTGGGGTTGCGGATTGTGCGTCGGTTTGGTGATGTGCTTGGGGTGCCGAGCGAGCCGATGTTGATTGATTCTTCGCAGCGCAAGAGTTTGGTGCGCGAGATAATTCGTGAGCACAAGCTGTATCGGTATGCGATGGGCAGCGGGATCGAGAGTGCGATTGAGATCGCGAGCAAGGTGATGAGCGAGCTTCGCAACCTGAGCATGACGAGCAGCGATGCTGTTGAGTGGCTTGGTGATCAAAGGCTGGCATTGGGTGGACTTGCTGGGGGTGAGGCGGCGGCTCGGAGCGCGGAGCTTGATCGGTTTGAGCAGGCGGCGTTGGTGTATGGGCACTTTGAATCGCGGTGTTTGGATCGTGGGTGGATGGATTTTGACGATTTGATTATGCTGCCGAGCAAGCTGATGCGGGAGCATCCGCATATCGCAGCGATCCTTCGCCAGGATCACAAGCATGTGGTGGTTGATGAGTTTCAAGATGTGAACGCGGCGCAGATCGAGATGATTCGTCAGTTGTGTCCGCCGAAATCGAATCCTGATTTGTGTGTGGTTGGGGATGATGATCAGAGTATTTATGGATTTCGTGGGGCGGACGATCAGGCGTTTGCACACTTTGCAGCGATCTGGAATCAGCCTGAGAAGATCACGCTGAGTACCAACTTTCGCAGTGCGCAGGCGATCGTGTCGGCGAGCAACGCGGTGATTGATGGTGCGATGGTACGGTTTGATGCGGAGAAGGTTGCTGACTCACACGCGGGCGAGGTTGATGGTTCGGGGGTGGAGTTGGTTCGTCTTGAAGATGATCAGCAGAGCGGGGAGGCGATTGCTTCGATGCTGCTTAAGATGGCGAGCGATGCGAAAGAAGGCGGCGAAGAGTTTGCGTTTGGATCGTGCGCGGTGATCGCACGGACGGGAGCAGAGCTTGAACGGATCTCGCGGGTGCTGACGCTTGAGGGGATTCCGATAGAGATTCGGCGAAAGCGGAGCCCGATGGATGATGAAGGGGTGCTTGATGTTTTGGCGTGGGCGCGGGTACTTGGAGATCCGGGGTTGGCGGTTGATGTGAAGCGGATTTTGATTCGGCCGCCGTATCGGTGTGATGCGATCGTGCTTGGTCGGCTGGTTGCTCGGTGGCGTGCGGTGCAATCTCGGTGGTTGGCGGGTGATGTTGAGACGAGTGAGCCTGGAGATTTGATTGAATGGTTGATCGAGCATGGTGATGAGGCGATCAGCAATAAGGCGAAGACAATGCGGGCGTTGGCTGGTGAGCTTGGGGTGGTGGCTGGCGAAGAAAATGCGTCGTTGACGATCATGGAGATCATCAAGCGGACGGGTGTTGTGCATAGTGAACTCGGCGATGGGCATCATCGATCGGTGCGGATTTCTTCGTTGATTGAAGTGGTTCGGTTTGCGAAAGCGCGGGCGGATCGGTTTGATGAGCCTGGGGATTTGGCATCGATGCTTCGWTATATGGAGGATCTYGATGCGAGCGAGAAAWCTTTGGGCGAGYTGCCTGAGGATATTGTTGAAGACCGGACGAGTGCGATCGGGAATGATCATGACGCGGGGGCTGTGGCGATGTTGACGGCTCATGCTTCGAAAGGGCTTGAGTTTGAGACGGTGTTTATTCCACGGGTGAGCCCGTCGCATGGGTATCCTAAGACCTCGGGGAGCTTTGATGATGTGCTGCCCGGCGGGTTGATTGATCGGGCGGGGGATGTGCGTGATGATAAAGCAAGGCGGCTTGATGAAGAGCGACGGGTGTTTTATGTGGCATTGACGCGGGCGCATTCGCGGGCGGTGCTTTTGGCGAAGGTGCCTAAGAAGTCTGGGGTGACGAACTTTGTATATGAGCTGCGCRCTGCGATCGGCGATGCGTTTGTTGAGCGCGATGCGTTTGATGTTCTTGATCCTTCGATGCTTGGTGATGCGGTGTCGAGTTTGGGGATGGAGTTTAAGACGGCGAACAAGATGCGCGATGCGTTTGATGAAGCCAAGCGAGTCGCGAGGCGATCGGCAGCAGCAGCGATCGATGCGATGGATCTTGGGGAGATTACACGCGAAGTGCTTGAGATTCGATTGCGATTGGCAGCCGATCGGATTGCGATGGTCAAYGAGGTGTATATCACCGGCGAGGTTCCCGAGTGGGCTGATGATGAAGTGCGGAGTTTGGCGCAGGCTTTGGTTGATGTGCTTGCGCAGAAGGAGAATGTCGATGAGCGGCTGCATCCGAGTTTGAGTGGGCCTTTGACATTGAGTTTTTCGCAGTTGTCGAAGTATTTGCAGTGTCCGCGGTGTTATTTGGTGAGTTATGTGTTTCGGTTGCCTCAAGATGAGCAGGTGCCGATGATGCTGGGGACGGTTGTGCATGAAACGCTTGAGTCGTTTTATAAGCAATGGCGCGTTGCAGATTCGGAAGGGTKGNGWGARRCCKRGSATGGMTGWGCTYGAWGCGTTGACCAAGAAGAACTTCTTTRMRCAYTGGGCGCCYGAGRCCGAGGTGGATGAGGACATGCTTGAGAAGGCGTGCATGATGATGGTGCGTGTGTGGGAAGATATGCACGATGAAGATATGCATATTGAGGAACTCGAACGCGAGCATGTGTTTGGGTTTGTGTGCGATGGAGTTGAGCACRAGATCAAGGCCAAGATCGATCGGGTGGATGCGACAGCGAGTGGTGGGCGTCGGGTGATCGATTACAAAACGGGCTTTGCGCGGAAGGATTTGAAGGAGCCTAAGAAGGATGATCTTCAGCTTGGGATTTATGCGATGGCTTTGAAGAATGATCTGGGAGATTTGGGCCCGGGCAGTGTGTGCGAGTATTGGCTTTTGACTGATGGGAGCAAGGGGACGATCGGGGTGGATGCGCTCAAGATGGAGAAGATTCATGTGAAGATAGAGAAGGCGATTCGTGGGATGTTGGCGGGTGATTGGGATCGGAGTAGGGGCTGTGCCAGCGGACGGAGTGATTCGGCGTGTTCGGTATTGGATTTGGTGATCGAGCAGGATGGAATAGACGGAATTGCGGAGATTGGTTCTTGAAATTGTGAATCGCTTGGCGTTCTGAGCGGTATGCCTATTGGTAGAAGCTATATGGAGTATTCGTGAGCATGGTTGGATTGGGCAATAATTTGAGCAACAGTTTGGGCACTCGATTCGGTTTGGCAGCTGGGATCGTATTGGTAGGCGTGTGCGCCTTGGCTGCAGTTGGCGAACCTGCGCTCGATGAAGTGATCGGGGATCAGGCGGGGACAGCCCGGGTGGTGCTTGAGAACGGGCTTGAAATTATTGTGGTTTCGACTTCGCGGTATGCCCGAGGCGATGTTCAGGAAGAAGATCAGGAAGATGTGCAGGCATGGTTGATCGTGCGCGCGGGAGCGATGTACGAAGGCGAAGGGCAACGCGGGGCTGGGCGGGTCTTTGAGCGGGTGATTCGAGGGGGGACCGAGCGTTTTTCTGCGGAGGCGATCGACAAGATTTTAGAAGCACGGGATGTTGGGTTTGGGCAGATGACAGGTTCGTTTGTGAGCTTTGATCATGTGGCGTTTATGGCGCAGGCCGACCGTGGTGATATAGACCAGCTTGGCGAAGTGTTTTTGTTTTATCGTGAAGTGTTAGATTTTGACGCGCGTGATGTATCAGCGGAGCGTGTTGAGCAGGCGAAAGACTCTTTGCTTGATGCGATCGAGCAGCAGCCCAACGCGGAGCTTCGAGCGCGGTTGGAATGGTTGCCTGAGCTGATGTGCGGAACGCTCTTTGGTGAGCAGCTTCCAACGCCAACGATTGAGGAACTTGGGGAGTTGACAACGCAAGGGGTTGAAGACTTTGGGCGCGCGATGTATCACCCTGGGCAGGCGATGGTGCTGGTGGTGGGCGATGTTGATGTGGGTGAGGTGCAAGGCTTGGTTGCTGGGCATATGGGCGGAGTTGAAGCTGGCGAGCGGTCGATGATGATTGATGGTCGGCTTGGGATTGATGTTTCGATGCGGACGGTGATGGGCAGTGATGCCGGGTTTGAATCTGATCAGGCGGCGGCAGTGTGGTTTCGGGATCGAGACGACACGACGGTAAGGCTTTGGAGCGAGCGTGCATCGCAGATGACCTATGGGGACATGCGTCAGACGGTGATGAGCCGAGTGGCGGGCGAGATTCTTCGGCATCGTTTGGGGCGATTGGGTACTCAAGAGTTTGGGGCCGAGTGTGAAGTGCGCGTCGAGCAGATCGATTTGCTTGGGCAGATGGATGTGGTTCAGGTTGGTGCTGATTCAGGCATTGAATCTGGGCTGGCAGATGGCGATTCTTGGGATGAGATGATGGGGTTCTTGGTGCGTGAGTGTGATCGGTTGAGTCGAGATGGATCGACGGCTGACGAGCTTTCGCGGGCTCGGCGGTCGGTCTTGGCGCGTTGGCATCGTGATGCGGATGATTGGGTTGGTGCGGGTAATGCCCAGCGGATGGGGCTGGTGCATTGGTTGCTTACGACCGGGCGCCCGATGATGGATATGGTGCGTTGGGATGAGATCGCGACGGAGATGATGAGCAGCATTAGCGATCATGAGATTGATGCGGTGCTTCGCAAGATGGTGGTGCCGAGCGAGGGGAGTTATATCGCGTTGGTTCCTGACGCTGGGGTGATTGCAAAGGCTACACGGGCGGGGGTTGTGTTGGATGTGGTGAATGGGGCGTTGGGCTCGCCGATGGGTGCGATTGATGCGCATTGGATGGAGCAGCTTGGGGGTTCGCTTCTTGATGACGAGCTTGAAGGCGGGGCGATGCGTTCGATTTCGCAGCATGCAGAATCTGGTGTGTGGAGCGCAGTGCTTGAGAATGATGTGCGGGTGTTGGTTCGTGGTTTTGAAGATCAGCAAATCGAGCGTGTGTATTTGAGCGCGACGGTTTGGGGGGCGGTGCTTGATGGGGTTGATGCCGACGAACTTGATGCGGCGTTGAGTGCGTGGCGCGAGCCTGCGAGCGAGACGCGTGGGCGAAGTGCGATGCGTGCGTATATGAATGAGCATGGCCTTGAGACGAGTGTCGAGCGGGCGGTGGGCTATGTGCAGCTCAAGATTGATGGGCCGACGGGATCATTTGATGAGATGATGGAGTTGGCGTATGTTCTTTTGGATCGGCCGATGATTGAGAATGATGTGTTTGAGGAGTGGTCATCCGGGCATGAGCAGGCAGTTGATGAGCCGATTGATCGTGCGTTGAAGTTGTTGTATCCGATGAATACACCAAAGCGTGATGATGGGGATGTGACGGTTGAGAAGGCGCAGCGGCTGTTCACACAGATCATGCGAAACGGACGGATTGATATTGGAATTGCAGGGGCGATTGATGCAGCATCGGTGATTGAAGAGTCGGCGAAGGTCTTTGGGTCTTTGGTGAGCCGAGCAGTGCAAGAGCGCAAGGCGAGTGTGGATGAGGGTGAGCATTCGATTAAGTGTGAACGGGTGATCCAGGTTCGTGATGATGATGAGCAAGAGCATGGGGTGGTGTTTGGGTTTGTGGGCGAGCAGGATCAGCCTTTGGATGAGTTGCGGGCGTTGATCCTCACTTCGATGGTGCTTAACGAGATGTTGGGCGCGATGGTGGCTGAGGCAGGGTTTGTGGGGGCTGTTCGTGCAGAGGTCGCGTATACAGACGAGACGCCCAACCAGATGGTGATGTTCATTCGGGCGCGGTGCAGCGAAGATGATATTGATCAGGGACGGAGCATCGTGCGTGATGCGATTGATGAAATCGCTGATCGGGGGGTGAGTTCGGAGTCGCTTCAAAGGCATCAGCTCAAAGTTGATGAGTCGATCGCGTGGTACTTTGATACGCCGAGCTATTGGAGCCAACGGCTTGGGGTACTTGGGGTGCATGGTCGACGGGTTGATGATCTTTGGGAGATTCGCGAGGGATATCAAAATATTGATGCAGGATATGCCAAGGCCGTGTTTGATGCGTTGGTGGTGGGGGATGAGCAGTTTACGATTGAGATTTTGGGAAGAGAATAGGGTCAAGAATTCAGTTCGTGAAGATATAAAAAAACGCTCCCCGTTGGGAGCGTTTTGTATTTTGGGGTTTCAGTTTCTCGACTATTCGAGTGCTGCTGCACCGGAGATAATCTCGGTGAGTTCTGTGGTGATCTNGGCCTGACGCATGCGGTTGAACTTGCGTTTGAGGAGGTGGGCCATTTTGCCGGCATTGTCGGTCGCGGCTTTCATYGCSACCATMCGWGCGATRTGCTCGGAGACGATCGCRTCGTTGAAGCACTGGAAGGTGACCGCTTTGACGGCTGCCGGGAGCAAGTGATCGAGGAGTGAGTCTGCATCTGGYGAGAACTCGTAGACATCGGCGAAGCCGGTGGCTGGGGTTTCTTCAGTTGATGCTTCTGGTGTTGAGAATGGAAGGAGTTGGAGGGTGGTGATTTTCTGTCTGCCTGCTGAGAAGTACTTCATGTAGACGATTTTGACTGAGGAGACTTCGCCTGCGATGAAGCGAGCGATGTAGCCGGCGGCGAGTTTCTCGATGTCTTCGTAGGTTGGCTTGTCGCCGAAGTGTGTGTGGAGGGTGTAGTCTTTGAATCCGGCGAACTTGAGGGCGTTTGCACCCTTCTTGCCGACGACTTCGAGGATGTTGTCATTGCCGACTTGTGCTCTGAGATGTTTGATGGCGGCTCGGGTGACGGTGCCGTTGTATGGGCCGCAAAGTCCGCGATCTGCGGAGATGACGAGTGTCAGTTCTGGCGCGGTTGCGTCTGGGTTGCTCAGGAGTGGGTGTCCTTCACCAACGCCGGCTTCGCCGAGTTTGGCGACGAGTCCGAAGATGGATTCGGTGTATGGACGCGAGGCGACGGAAGCCGTCTGAGCGCGTGCAAACTTCGAGGTAGCAATCATTTGCATCGTTCGCGTAATGCGTTTGATGTTGTTGACCGCGTTCATCCGCTTCTTGATATCTTGTGTATTACCCATGGGCGGAGATCGTAGGCGCATATTCGCCAAATTGGGAGCCTGAAAAACGCGACAATCACCAAAGCACGCCCAATTTATTCATTCATTCCAGCAGCCCTTTCAGCGGCACCCATACACTCTCAGGCTCAAGGAGAATGATTCGATGATTTCAAGAACCAGCCCAGAACTGATGGCCGTCGCACGCGGCGATCAGCCCGCCGACACCGTCTTCATCAACGGGCAGGTAATCAATGTATTTACCCGCCAGATCGAACAAATCGCCGTTTCTGTCTACCAAGGACGCATCGCCGCCGTGGGTCAATCGCCGATGCAAGCCAAAGAGACGATCGACCTCCAAGGTCGATACCTTGCTCCCGGACTCATCGATGCCCATATGCATGTCGAATCAACCATGATGATGCCCCGCGAGTTCGTCAAGGTCGCCGCCCCTCACGGCACGACCGGCGTCGTTTTCGATCCCCACGAGATCGCCAATGTGCTCGGCATGCCCGGAATCCAACTTCTGATGGATGCCAGCGTCGGGCTCCCGATGAACATCATGTTCGCCGCCTCGTCGTGCGTGCCCTCATCAAGATTCG